>DAOMFH010000134.1:0-5799 GCA_035429705.1 Actinomycetota bacterium | reverse complement strand
TTCGCCACCGCCCGGTTGTGCATGAGCAGCGACAACAGGTCCTCCGGCGGTCCCACCACGTACGCGTCATCGCCGGCCCGCAACGTCGTCTGGCTGCGGGGCAGGTGTTCCAGGCCGCCCTCCCGGAACAGCGCGACCACCCGCGCCCGCATCGGCAGATCCAGCATGGAGGCTCCGGCCAGGCCGCCTTCGGCCCGCACCGTGAGCCGACCGGCGATGAACGCCTCCTGGTCCACGGTGAACGTGGCGATCACCTCCAGGCCGAGCGCGACCGCCACGAATGACGGCGCGGAGACCGCCGAAACGCTGCGAACGTGATGGAAGTGCAGGCGCTCCTCCAACATGCCGGCGAGTCTGCGGTCGAAAACCCGCATGACCACCGGCACTTGCGGAGCACCCGCACCCAGGCAGTCACGCACGGCCAGGCCCGTCTCGATGTTCGTGTACTCGTCGGAGGTCAGTACGGCCACCCCACTGGCGGCCGGCAGGCTGGCGGCCGCCAGCGTGTCCGCCTGGGTCGCGTCCTGGGCGAGCACGGGTACTCCCAGCGCCCGGGCCCTGCCGATGTGCCGGTTGGTGGGGTCCCGCTCTATGACGACAACGTGCTGCCTCATCTGCACGAGTTGCTCCACAACCGCGAGGCCGAGCGACCCGAGGCCAACCACCAAGATGTGATCGGTCATCCCCGTCACTCGCACCAGACCGAAGGTTGCCGCGATCCGTCGGCTCACCAAATACTCGGTCACCAGAGCGTAGAAGGTCGCGAGCAGCACGACGGCAGCGATCATCACCAAGATCACGATCACGCGCAGATAGGCCGGTTGCGCATCGAACGGGAAGTCGCCGAAGCCGATACCCGAGATCGTCTCGATCGCCAGGTAGAACCCGTCCAGGCTGTCCAGACTGCGAACGGGGGTGTCGATATAGCCGAACACGAGCACCACGGTGAAGGCGCTGGCCAGCAGGAACCATCCGAGGACCGTCCACGTCAGCGCGCGGTTCGCGCCGTAGGAGAGGTTCTGCCGCAGCGACGTCAGCGAACGCCGACTTGTCGCCCGGGGCCGGGCAGGCACGCCGAGGGGTTGCGCGGGGGCGGCCGCGAGATCCATCAATTCGGCCTCGGTGCCGATGAGTGCGACCCGGTCACCAGGTCCCACCGCGTAGTCGCGGCTCGGACACACCGCCTGCCGCGCATCATCGTGCGTGACCACGATCGGGGCGAGTTCGCCGAACAGATCCTGCAGCCGGCCGGCCCCGGTGACCTCCACCTCACGCACCACGAACGTGTCGTCTGCGATGTGCATGCGGTGCAGCCGCTCATCCAGCACCGATTCCACGAAAGTCGGCGCCGCCAGTTCCGCGGGGTTGATCGCCAGACCTTTGGCCATGACGGAACTCACCGCTCGACCGACCGCCGGGTTCTCCTGCCGGACGACCACCCGCTTGTCAGGTGTGAGTTCCTGAATCAGCAACCCAGCTTCCAGACACCGCAGATCGTCATCCTCTGCGCACACCACCGTCACCGCACCCGTCAGCCCAGCCGCCCACAGGGAGTCCGGATTACGTGGGCTGCCCTCGATGTGCGGCACGTCCAGCGCCCGCACCGTGCGCAGATGACGGTCCTCGGCGACTTTGCCAACTACCACCACCCGGATTCCCGCCGAGCGCAGCAGTTCCACGATCCGCACGCCAAGGCCCTGCACCCCGCACACGATCACGTGCCCGAGCCAGTCCCGCGGGTCGGTGTATTCCATGACGTTGTGCACGTTACCGATCAGTGAGGCCGGTTGGGGGAAGATCACGATCACTTGTGCACGGTTGTCGAAGTGTCGGCGCGCACGCCGCCCACTGAGGGCGTAGCGTCGGCTCTGACCAATCGGCGAGGAGTTGCGGGTGCGCGGGAAACTCGGAGAAGTCCTGGTCGCGTGGGGGGCCATCACCCCCGCCGACCTACAGCACTGCCTTGCCATACAGGCACGCGAACCGGCCAGGCGGCGACGCCGTCTGGGCCGGATACTGCTCGACGAGGAGCGCGTCACCGAGATCACCCTGGCCGCCGCCCTGGCGCATTCACACGGACTGCGGGCGGTGGACCTCGCCCAGGAGGAATTGGACCCAGTGCTGGCCCGCAGCATCCCCCAGGCTGTCGCCCAGCGAGCGCTGGTCCTGCCGTTGAACGTGACGGACAACACGCTGCGCATCGCAGCGGCCGACCCGGTGGACGTGGTGGGCCTCGACGACGTCCGCATGCACCTGCAGCGCCAACACAAGGGTCTGCGCCTGGAGGTGGTCGTCGCGCCCGAGACCCAGATCCGGCGTCGGCTCGCATCCACCTGGAGCGAGGCGACCGCGGTGGAGGCACTGGAGGGTTTCGACACCGAGACTGTCTCGACCGGGACGGAGGAGGAGACCTCGGGGACGGACGCTGGCGCGGTCTCGGCGGTGCACCAGATCCTCGCCACTGCGCTGCGCATCGGGGCCAGCGACATACACGTCGAACCGATGCGGGACGAGGTCCGGATCAGGATGCGCGTGGACGGCACCCTCCGCAAGGTGATGGCGCTGCCCAAGTCCGGACAGTCGCCATTGACCTCCCGGATCAAGATCATGGCGAACATGGACATCGCCCAGAAGCGGGTTCCGCAGGACGGCCGAGCCCGCATAGCCGTGGACGGACTGGGCCGCAACATTCGGGTGTCCACGCTGCCGACCCTGCACGGCGAGAAGGTGGTCATCCGACTGCTCACGGACATCGGCGAACTCCCGGCACTGAGCGCCCTCGGCTTCCCGCCGCGCGGCCTGCAGATCGTGCATGAGGCCCTGCGCAGCCCTCAGGGTCTGGTGCTGATCACCGGGCCGACCGGGTCGGGGAAGACCACGACGCTCTACTCCGCGATCCATGAGGTGGTGACCGGCGACCGCAACCTCATCACCCTGGAGGAACCCGTAGAGATCGAGCTACCCGGCGTGAGTCAGGTGCAGATCGACGAGCGCGCCGGGATGACGTTCGCCGCCGGTCTGCGATCAGTGCTCCGGCAGGATCCGGACATCATCATGGTTGGTGAGATTCGCGACCAGGTGACTGCTGAACTCGCGATCCGCGCGGCTCTCACCGGCCACTTGGTGCTGGCCACCGTTCACACCATCGATGCGCCCTCGGCGGTGATCCGCCTGGTCGACATGGGCGTCCCCCGCTATCTGATCGCGTCGTCGCTGCGACTGGTGATCGCCCAGCGACTCGTGCGACGGCCGTGCCGTTTCTGCGCCCAGCCGCAGCTGCCCGACGAGGAGACGCGCTCACGGCTGCACCTCACGGACGCGCAGGCAGCCGCACTGGTGGTGGGCAAGGGATGCGAACGCTGCGAGACCAGCGGCTACCGCGGACGAACCGGCGTCTACGAACTCCTCCCGGTTACCCGCGCGGTACGATCCGCGCTGATCGACGGGGGCGACGAGGACACGCTGGCCGCAGCTGCCCGCACGGGCGGCTGGCAGCCCCTGCTGGACGCCGGCATCGAGGTCGCCACCCGCGGTCAGACCACGGCAAGCGAAGTGCTACGTGTGCTGCTGTCCACCTCGGCCTGATCCACCTGCGGTTACGTCCGATCGGGACGGTGGGAGCCACCCCTGAAGTCGCGCGGTTCTGCTGAGTGCAGCTAGGGAATCGCTGATTCATCCGCTCTGTGCGAAACGGGGCTGGCGGTGTGGGATGTGGTTCCCCAGATCTTGTGTCATGGCGCCAGATGTGGGGGACCGCAACTCGCACCGCCAGGCGCGTTGCAGCCAAGGCATGATCAATCAGGGCTTCTCTAGAGCCCCGCCACCTGGACCGGTCTGGACGAGCTGTTGCGGTTACCCTGTCCCAACTGACCACTGGCATTCGACCCCCAGCAGCGCACTCCGACCGCCGTGACCGCACACGAGTGATATCCGCCTGCCGCGACTGCGGAGGCGTTGGCCAATCCGTTGACCCGCGTCGGTACCCAGCGGTCGGTGGTCGTCCCATCGCCCAGCCGACCACCGGTGTTGCGTCCCCAGCAGCGGACCACGCCGCTGCTCGTGAGGGCGCACGTGTGGTAGGCACCCGCAGTGGCCATGCTCGCCCCGGTGGGCATCACTGACACCGGGGTCAGCCGGTCGGTGGTCGTCCCGTCCCCGACTTGTCCGTAACTGTTGCCTCCCCAGCAGGAGATCGACTGGTCGGTGAGCACGGCGCAGGTGTGGAAGACCCCTGCCGTCAGCGACCGAACCGGTCCCACGCCCGGGCGAACGGGACTGCTCGAGTCGGCTCGGGTGCTGTCGCCCAGCTGCCCGTTGCCGTTGCCGCCCCAGCACCGCACCGATCCACCGCTGAGTACCGCACAGGTGTGGGCCGTCCCTGCGGTGATGCCGGTGACGTTGGACAACCCCGCCACCGCCACCGGTAGCAGTTCAGCGCCGGAAGCCTTGATCCCGAGCTGTCCGTGATCGTTGCGCCCCCAGCACCTCACCGAGCCGGTAGTCAGGACAGCGCAGGTGTGATCACCGCCGGCCGCGAGGTCAGCGACGGCGGGCAGATTCACGGGCACCGGGGTCCGGGCATCGGTGGTCGTTCCCTGTCCCAGTTGACCCGAGTCGTTGCGCCCCCAGCACCAGACCTTCCCGCCCCGCACACGAGCACAGGTGTGTTCGGCCCCGGCCACCACCTGCACGACGCCGGGCAGTGCCACGGGGGTCGGTGCCAGGGCGTCATCGGTGCGGCCGTCACCGATCTGACCGTGGGTGTTGTCGCCCCAGCACTCGACCAGTTCCGCCTGATCGTCGGGCGTCTCATCAGTTGCCGGTTCAGGACTCAGCAACGCGCAGGTGTGGTGAGTGCCTGCCGTGATCGACTCTGCATCACCAGTGGTTCGGGTGGTGACGCTCGCCGGCGTACTGGCATTGCCCGCGTCGTCGAGCATGAAGACGCTGTAGCTGTACACCGTGCGGGGGCTGAGGTCCGAGTCGGCGACGGACGTGGCGAACTGGTCGACGGCGACGAACTTCCCCTCGTCCAGCGTTTGTGGGGCCTGGCTACCCTGTCTGCGCCGAACCTCCACCGATTGCAGGTCGGGTGCTTGTCCGTTGACCCACCGCAGGGACAGCGTCTCTGGTGTCCGAACGGTCACCCGCAAGTCGGTGGCGCTCCCGGGCGGGTAGCTGTCGGTCTTGGGATTCCACGAGTAGTGCAGGTGCACGACTGCGGATTTGCGCTTGTTCACCTTCACTCGCAGGGGCAGGTCCGCGACTGCCGCGATCCCGCCATCAGACACGATCGGGGAGGCCCACACGCGATAGGTGCCAGGCCGCAAATTCCGCAGTTTCCCGGCAGGGGGCAACTTCTTGCGCAACCCCTTACCGGCGACCATGATCTTCGCGGACCTGCCCGCCGGGACACCCTGGGCAACGACCGTCAGCGAGCCGCGCTTCTTCTTCGCAGCAGGCGCTACGGTCTGCGCCATCGAGGCCACCGAATCGGGGACGGCCGCGGGCACGACCGATGCTGTCGCCGGGGATGCCGCCACGACGCCTGCGACCAGCATCGCGAACAGCGCCGCTGCGGTCCGCATCACGTCCATCGCCGCCTTTCGCAGTCTCTTCGGCCGGTCATCGCCCGGTCCCGCTCATGCGAGTGCTGACGAAGTTGCCCACTCCGGCCAGAGCCCCCGCCCAGACAGCAACCGCTGTGAGTGTCGTGCTGTCGAGCAATCGGCCCAGCACCCACACGATGACGGCGCAGGTTATCGCCGCCAGTGCCGAGACCAAGACCGACCTTCCCAT
>DAOMFH010000133.1:0-5834 GCA_035429705.1 Actinomycetota bacterium | reverse complement strand
GATCTGCGGCCCCTGGCATTCCCCGACTGGGAACGGGACACCGACACGTGACAGGCTCGGGTCTTGTGGTCACGACCAGGCACACGCAGGTTGCACCTGCCACCCGGCTGGCAGTCGAGGCGACCGTGTTCGCGCAACCCCGGGGTGAGTTGGCCGGCGTCACGGCACCGGCCGATGTCCGGAAGGCCCGCGCTACGACCCCTTCTGTCGCAGAGCCCGGCGAGGTCGTCGCATGACGCCGCGTGGTCTGGCCGGTCAGCCCGCGATGCGCGCTGAGCGGCGATGGCCGATGGCGGCAGCAGTCATGATCGTCGGATTCGCCTTCGAACTCCTCCCGGCGGACTTCCGGATGTTCCCCGGCCTGACGCTCGGGTATCCGATGTTCCTCGCTGCATTCCTGGTCGTGCTGATCGTGGGCGATCCGGGCAGGATCGACCGGCAGCGCCGCTGGCTGCGCGTGACCACCGGCTTGATGATCGCGACCATCACGCTGGCCACCGCCTTCGAGGCGGCTCGGCTGGTCGTCGGCATCCTGACCCAAGCCTCGTTCGACAGCCCCGGCCAGCTTCTGGGCATCGGCGGGATCATCTGGTTGTCGAACGTGGTGGCCTACGCGCTGTGGTACTGGGATCTCGACGGTGGCGGTGCGGCGGCCCGGGTGAACCAGAACAACTCGATACCGCCGGCGTTCGCATTCCCGGAGCACTCCCTGCCCGAGGTCGTACCACCGGGCTGGTACCCCCAGTTCGTCGACTACCTGACCCTGTCGTTCAACACCGCCCTGGCGTTCAGCCCGACCGATGTCTCCCCGATCCGCCCCTGGGCGAAACTGATGATGATCTCGGAGTCCCTGGTGTCCTTGGCTCTGGGCGCCCTGGTCATCGCCTATGCGGTCAACATCCTGTGAGTTGAGCGGGCCAACGGGCAATGGGGGTCCGCTGATTCCCAACGCGACCAGGACCGTCAGGACTGAGCGGGTCCCCGGTTGTCCGACGCTGGGAACCGGGGTGCCACATCCGTGAGCGAACGCGAACCCATGAACGACTACTCACGGATGGGGTGGCTCCAGCGCACGCCGCCGACCCCGGGACGGTCGCGCCTCGGAAGGTTCCGGCTGGAGTCGGCACATCACTGCGGCGGACCCGCGGGCAGCGGCATATGTGCGGCTCTCCGGGCGGCATCACGGTCGAGCCCGAGCATCACGAGCAGGTCCTCGACGAGTTGGTCGGCGTCCTCGTCCGTGACCGCCGGAGGGTCCTGAGTGCGCAGTTTCATGTAGGCGAACAGACACCCGGCCGTGGCGGCAAGCGCCAGATGTGGGTTGTGCGCGGTCAGGACGCCGTCGTCGATCATGCGCTGCAGGTCGTTGAGGGCGCGGGGCGCCAACCCCTGGTCCGACGTCAGGCGGTCGAAGCCCGAGTTGACGAACAGCGTTGCCACCGCCGGCGAGGTTGCGGCCAGGCGAGCGGTGAGGCGGAAGCTCGTCGCGAAGATCTCGACGGGGCCGGTCACATCGCTCACGGCCTCGTCGAGCCAATGGCGGTGGGCCTCGATGGCCGCGGAGACGGCCGCGTCGAACAGTTCCTCCTTTGTCGTGAAGTAGTTGTAGAAGGTGCCCGCGCCGACGTCGGCTGCGTCGGTGATCGTCTGGATGGGCACGTTGGAGGTGCCCTGTTCCACGAGGATGCGTTGCGCGGCGGCGATCAGCGCGTCGCGGGTGCGTTCGCGCCGCCTGTGAGTCCTGTTCGTCATCTCACCTCTAGTCTGAATATATCTTCAGTATTGACGCCATCTTCAATCCGCGTGAAGATGCGAGCACGAGTCGCGCAGGCGGCCTCGACCGGGAACTTGGAGGAGACAACTGTGCGCAGGCCGAACATCCTGTTGATCACCACTGATGAGGAACGGCATGCCATTCCGCGCGCCAGCGGTTTCTCGCTGCCGGGTCGCGAGCGCCTTGCGGAGATGGGAACGTCGTTCACCTCCTACTACGTGAGTTCCGCGCAGTGCAGTTCCTCCCGGTCCGTCATCTACACCGGCCAGCACATGCCCCTGACTCAGATCTACGACAACGACAATATGCCCTACATCGCACCGCTGGATCCCGCGCTCGGCACCCTCGGCACGATGCTCGGCGCGGCGGGATATCACTGCGTCTACCAGGGCAAGTGGCACCTCTCGAACGCCTACCGGGCCCCCGGGCAGACCCACTCCACCGCGAAGGCGCTCCAGCCGTACGGCTTCGTGAGTTTCAACGAATGGGGAGACATCGACGGAGGCGCCTGGGCCGGTCTCAAGGTCGACCCCGTCATCGCCGGGCAGGCCGCCCGCTGGCTGCGCGACGACGCCCCGGCACTGCCGGGGGACCAGCCGTGGTTCATGGCGGTCAACTTCGTCAACCCGCACGACATCATGAGTTTCGACTACGGAGGTCACTCGGCAGTCACGCCACCGCCGTCGATCGCTGAGGCGGTGCGGGTCCTTCCGCCCGCTTCGATCCCGTTGTACGACAGGCAGTGGGACGTCGCGGCTCCGCCCACGCGCGACGACGACCTGAGCGGCGCGGCGCCGGCGGTCCGGGAGTACGCCGAGGCGATGGAAGCGATCTTCGGCCCGGTCGAGGGGGACGAGCACTGGGTCGAGGGCCTGAACTTCTATCTCAACTGCATTCGCGATGTGGATCGCAGCGTCACCACCGTGCTGGACGCACTGGTCGCCTCCGGCCAAGCCGATCACACCATCGTCGTCTACACCTCGGATCACGGCGAGCTCGCCGGATCTCACGGCCTTCGGCAGAAGGGCAATCTGGTCTACGACGAGAACTTCCACGTCCCCCTCGTGGTCTGCCACCCGGACCAGGCAGGCGGGGGCACGACCGATGCGCTGGCCTCGGCCGTCGATCTGGCGCCCACCTTGCTCGACATGGCCGGCGTCGATACCGCGGCGATCGGCAGCCGGTACCCCAACCTTCGCGGGCACTCACTTGTGCCGGTGCTCGAATCGGGACGCGACGTGCGTGATGGGGTCCTGACCGCGGTGGAGTCGTTGATGAGCCTGGATGGTGACTACTGGCGGGCCATGGCCGACCCCGGGGCTCCCGCCCGAGTGGCCTCTGGCGAGTTGCGTCCGGACTGGCGCAAGCGGGGATTCCTGCGCGGGTACACCGACCGCAGGTACACCTTCGGGCGCTACTTCTCGCCGCTGGACCCGAACCGGCCGACCGATGCGGCCGAGCTGCGTGATCACAACGACGTGGTTCTGTACGACCGCGCCACCGACCCCGGGGAGACGGTCAACTTGGCCAGCGATCCCGGTAACGACGCACTGGTCGAGCAGTACCGAGAACGCCTGGAGCGGCTCATCGATGCCGAGATCGGCCGAGACGACCGGGCCTGGGTCCCGGAGCGCCCACGACTGCTCGGGATGCCCCGCTGGCGCGGCGACGCGGCGTGACCGTGGCCGAAGACCTTGATCGCACGTCAACTCCCGGCGGACTGATCGGCCTGTTGCGCCGGCACGCGCAGCCCGCGATCGCAGGAACCATCGTCTGCGGGGCGGTGATCGCGGCCAGCGGTGGCAAGGGCCTGAGCGTCGGCGCGCTGGCCGTCGCAGTGCTCGCCACCTCGTTGGTGTACTGGATCGCCCACATCTACACCGACACCCTGGCGGTCGTGGCCACACGCCATCAGTCGCTGCGCGCGGCCACCCGGCAGGCCGCGTCGCATACCTGGTTCCTCGCGGCGATCTCACTGATTCCGCTCGTGGTGCTCGTGCTGTCCGGGTTGCTCGGTGCCCAGACCCAGACTGCGGCGTACGCGGCGCTGTTGGCGACCACCCTCCTGCTGGCGGGGTTCGGCGCCATGGCCGGGCGGCAGGGCGGGCTCGGCACCGTGGGCTTGATCTGCGCTGCGATGGGTGGTGCTGGTCTCGGGCTCTTGCTGATTGCCGTGAAAGCGATCGTCTGAGCTTACGAGTACGGCTCCCTAGCGGCGAGGCTGGATCCCGATCAGCAGCCCCGGCGCGGAGGAAGCGGTGCCGGGGGCGGTCAGGCAAACCCCTGCGCCGCGGCCGCAACCGGGCCGTAGCGTGGGTCCGTGGGTCACATCGACATCTCCGGAGTCCGCTACGAATTGCCGGACGGGCGAGTGTTGCTCGACGACGTCTCCTTCCGGGTGGGCGACGGGCAGAAGGTCGCGCTGGTCGGGGCCAACGGCTCGGGCAAGACGACTCTGCTGCGCATAGTCATCGATGACCTGAAGGCCCATGACGGGGCGATCTCCCGCTCAGGCGGAGTCGGGGTGATGCGGCAGTTCGTCGGCCAGGGCGTGGTGGACACCGACAAGCAGATCGTGGACCCAACGGTGGCGGACCTGCTGCTCTCGGTGGCGCCTGCGCGCGTGCGTGATGCCGCCCGCAACGTCGAGGAGTGCGAGTTGGCGCTGATGGACGCCGACGACAACGCGACTCAGATGAAGTACGCCGAGGCACTGGCTGAGTATGCCGACGCCGGCGGCTATGACGCGGAAGTCACCTGGGACGTGTGCACCACCTCCGCACTCGGGGTGTCGTACGACCGGTCCAAGTACCGCTCACTCAGCACGCTGTCCGGCGGGGAGCAGAAGAGGCTGGTGCTGGAGTACCTGCTCGCCGGCCCGGACGAGGTGCTGCTGCTCGACGAACCCGACAACTACCTCGACGTGCCCGGGAAGGTCTGGCTCGAGCAGCGCATCAAGGAGTCGGACAAGACGATTCTGTTCATCTCCCACGACCGCGAGTTGCTGGCCAACACCGCAACCCGTGTCGTCACCGTGGAACTCGGTGCGGCGGGCAACAAGGTGTGGACACATCCGGGCGGCTACGCCACCTACCACGACGCACGGCGCGACCGGTTCGCCCGACTCGACGAATTGCGCCGCCGCTGGGACGAGGAGCACCAGAAACTCAAGACCCTCGTGCATACCCTGCGGCAGAAGGCCACCTTCAACGACGGGATGGCCAGCCGATACCAGGCGGCACAGACCCGCCTGCGCAAGTTCGAACAGGCCGGGCCACCGACCGAGCAGCCGCGGGAGCAGCGCGTGGTGATGCGCCTGAGCGGAGGGCGCACGGGCAAGCGGGCGCTGGTCTGCGAGAACCTCGAACTGCGGCTGGCCGACGCGGAGTTGATGCGTCCCTTCGACTTGGAGGTCTGGTACGGCGAGCGGGTGGCTGTCCTGGGTTCCAACGGCTCGGGCAAGTCGCACTTCCTCCGGTTGCTCGCCGCGGGCGGCTCGGAGCCGGACCTCGAGCACTCACCGGTCGGGGATGCCGCCGTTGCCCCAGTGACCCACACCGGTGTCGCCCGACTGGGCGCGCGGGTGCGACCCGGCTGGTTCGTGCAGACCCACGAGCACCCGGAACTGGCGGGGCAGACCCTGCTGGAGATCCTGCACCGCGGTGACCGCACCGCGGATGGTCGCGGGCGGTCCGGAATGGGCCGTGAGCAGGCGGCGCGGGTACTCGACAGGTACGAGCTGGCTCATGCCGCTGAACAGCGTTTCGATGCGCTGTCCGGTGGGCAGCAGGCGAGGTTCCAGATCCTTCTGCTGGAACTGTCGGGGGCCACGATGCTGCTGCTCGACGAGCCCACGGACAACCTCGATGTGGAGTCTGCGGAGGCGCTGGAGGAGGGCCTGGCTGCGTTCGAAGGCACGGTGCTCGCGGTGACGCACGACCGGTGGTTCGCCCGCGGCTTCGACCGGTTCCTGGTGTTCGGGGCCGACGGCGTGGTGTATGAGTCAGACGAGCCGGTGTGGGACGAGCGGCGGGTCCAGCGGGCCCGGTGAGTGAGCCTC
>DAOMFH010000132.1:0-5872 GCA_035429705.1 Actinomycetota bacterium | reverse complement strand
GTGTGCGCGATCTCGAAGCAGTCCAGCGCACAATGCTGCAACTGGTCCAGCATCGAAGCGGGTCCACACTTTTCCAGCGTGGCGTCGTCGACGACGACGTGGGCGGTGAGCGCTGGCACCCCGGAGGTGATGGTCCACGCGTGCAGGTCGTGGACGTCGACCACGCCCGGCACGTTGAGCAGGTGCTGACGGACATCGGCGAGGTCCAGATCCTGGGGGGTGGCCTCCATGAGAATCCGCACGGCGTCGCGCAGCAGGTTCAGCGCCCGGGGCAGGATCATCATGGCGACCGCCAGGCTGGCCACCGCGTCAGCGCGGTCCCAAGCCGTCAGCGCCATCACCGCAGCCGCACCAACGACGGCCAACGACCCCAGCAGGTCGCCAAGTACCTCCAGGTACGCGCCGCGGACGTTGATCGACTCGTCCTTGCCGGCGGTGAGGATGCGCAAGGAGATCAGATTGCCGACCAGGCCGATGAGCGCGATCACCAGCATGAGTCCGGCGTCGACCGGTTCCGGGGTGATCAGCCTGCGCACGGCCTCTATGCCGATGTACAAACCCATGCCGATCAGCAGCAGGGCGTTGAAGGCGGCGGCGAGGACTTCCAGTCGCTGCCACCCGAAGGTGCGCCGGTCGGTAGGAGCGCGCTGGGCCATGGTGGCGGCGATCAGTGCGAGGGTCACGCCGAGCATGTCGGTGAACACATGCCCGGCGTCGGCCAGCAGTGCCAACGACCCCGTCAGCCAGGCACCGACCACCTCGAGGACGAGGATCGTGGCGGCGATTCCCAGGACCATCGCCAGACGACCACGGTGCCTGCCGCCGGCGGTGATCGCACCGTGGTCGTGACCCATGCGGCCATTGTGGACCATGCCCGGAGGGGTGGGCACCCACCTCGCACCCCGAAACAGCGTGCCGAGGCAATAGGCTTTCGGTAGCCGATAGGAGGGCTGTAGTTGTGATCGACGACATCCTGCTCGAAGCAGAAGACAAGATGGAGAAGGCCATCGCGGTCGCTCGCGAGGACTTCGCGACGCTGCGTACCGGCCGGGTCAACCCAGCGATGTTCGCGAAGATCAACGTTGACTACTACGGCGCCCCGACCCCGCTGAACCAGTTGGCTTCGTTCCATGCCGCCGACGCGCGGATGATGTTGATCACTCCCTTCGACCGCAGTTCCATCAACGCGGTGGAGAAGGCGATCCGGGACTCCGATCTGGGGGTGAACCCGGCTACCGACGGCAACGTGGTGCGCGTCGTGCTGCCGCAGTTGACCGAGGAGCGCCGCAAGGAGTACATCAAGGTGGCCCGGCACAAGGCCGAGGACGCCCGGGTGAGCATCCGCAACATCCGGCGCGCCGCCAAGGAGCAACTCGAGCGGATGAAGAAGGACGGGGAGGCCGGGGAGGACGACGTCAAGCGTGCCCTGCACCACCTGGAGGACATCACCCACGAACAGGTGGGGCACGTCGATGAGGTCCTCAAGCACAAAGAGGAAGAACTGCTCGAGATCTGATGAGCAGCGCCGAAGCGGCACCCGTGGAGCCGCCACCGAGCCGCGCCGGGCGTAATCTTCCGGTGGCCGTCGCCGTGGGCGTCGGCCTGGGCGCACTCATCGTGGTGACGCTGGTCTTCAACAAGTACTTCTTCGCGCTGCTGGTCACCGCGGCGATCCTGGTGGCCGTGTGGGAGCTGTACAACGCGTTCCTGCACAACGACATCAGGATCGCGCGCAGCCCGCTGTACCTGGTGGCACTGGCCGGCCCGTCGGTGGCCTACTTCTTCGGGGTCGACGGGCACATGGTGGTCTTCGGGACCTTCGTGGTGGTCGCGCTGGCCTGGCGGATCAGGCGGGGCACCGAGGGATTCGTCAAGGACGCGACCGGCTCGCTGTTCGTCGGGTTCTACCTGCCGTTCATGGTCGGCTTCGTGATGCTGATGCTGCGCGAGGACGACGGCGTGGCCCGGATCATCGCCTTCATCGCCATCACCGTGTGCAACGACGTCGGGGGGTACTTCGCCGGGGTGGCCTTCGGAAAGCACCCGATCGCCCCGCAGGTGAGCCCGAAGAAGTCCTGGGAGGGGTTCGCCGGATCGGTCGCGCTGTCCATCGCGGTGGCGGTGCCGCTGTTCTCCGCCTTGTTCCAGGCGCCCTGGTGGCAAGCGGTGGCCTTCGGCCTGATCATGCCGGCCACGGCCACCGCGGGTGACTTCATCGAGTCGGCCATCAAGCGCGATCTCGACGTCAAGGACATGTCGAACATCCTGCCCGGGCACGGCGGGCTCATGGATCGGTTGGACTCGCTGATCCCCAACGCGTTCGTGTCGTGGGCGCTGCTCACGTGGTTCCTCGGATGACCTCACTGCCCCTGGTGATGCAAGCCCCCCGCCGCGGCAAGCCGCCGCAGCACCTGCTCGACCTGGATCTGGCCGGACGCAAGGCGGCGGTGTCCGCGCTGGGCTGCGCGCCGTTCCGGGCCTCCCAACTCAGCCGGCAGGTCCTCGTCCGGCATGTGGACTCGGTGGACGAGTGCACCGATCTGGGTGCTGGAGACCGGGAACGACTGGCGCCGCTGCTGCCCACCCTGCTCACACCAGTCACCGTCCAGACCTGTGATGGGGACGCCACCCGCAAGACTCTGTGGCGCCTGCATGACGCGGCCCTGGTCGAGTCGGTCCTCATGCGCTACCCGAAACGGGTCACGCTGTGCCTTTCGTCGCAGGCGGGGTGCGGGATGGCGTGCCCGTTCTGCGCCACCGGGCAAGGCGGCCTGCAGCGCAATCTGAGTGTGGCCGAGATCCTCGAGCAGGTGCGGGTGGCCGCCCGCGACGCCGCCTCCGGGGTGCTCGGCGAGCCGGGGCGGTTGTCCAACGTCGTGTTCATGGGGATGGGCGAACCGCTGGCCAACTACAACACCGTGGTCACCGCGGTGCGCCGCATGATCGCCGAACCGCCGGAGGGATTCGGGCTCAGCGCCCGGGGCATCACGGTGTCCACCGTCGGCCTGGCCCCGCAGATCCGGCGGCTGGCCCAGGAGGGCCTGCCGGTCACACTGGCGGTGTCCCTGCACGCCCCCGACGACGAACTGCGCAACACACTGGTGCCGATCAACAACCGCTACGACGTGGCCGAGGTGCTGTCCGCGGCGTGGGAGTACGCGGACCGCACCAGGCGGCGGATCAGCATCGAGTACGCACTGATGCGCGACGTGAACGACCAGGACTGGCGCGCCGACCGGCTCGGAGACCTGCTGCGCGGGCGCTTGGTGCACGTGAACGTCATTCCGCTGAACCCGACGCCGGGCAGTGAGTGGACCGCCTCCACGCCGCAACAGGAGCAGTCCTTCGTGTCCCATCTGCGCGACAAAGGGATCGCGGTGACGGTGCGGGACACCCGGGGCCGCGAGATCGACGGCGCATGCGGGCAGTTGGCCGCCACGGAGTTGTGATGCGCGACATCGTGATCCTTGGCAGCACCGGATCCATCGGAACGCAGGCGCTGGATGTGGTGGCCCGCAACCCCGACCGGTTCCGGGTCGTGGGGCTGGCCGCGGGCGGGGCCGATCCGGCCCTGCTGCGCGAACAGGTGGAGAGGTTCCGGGTGCCGCACGTGGCGGTCGCAGACGAGGCTGCGGCGCAGAGCCTGGCCGGGGCCGGTGCCCTGGTGCACGCCGGTGAGCAGGCGGCGGCCGAGGTGGCCGGGCTGGGCGCCCACACGGTGCTCAACGGCATCACCGGGGCGGTCGGACTTCGTCCCACCCTGGCGGCGCTGTCCGCGGGCAGCGTGTTGGCCCTGGCCAACAAGGAGTCGTTGATCATCGGCGGCGAGCTGGTCACCTCGGCGGCCCGGCCGGGCCAGATCGTGCCAGTGGACAGCGAACATTCGGCAATTGCCCAGTGTCTGCGAGGCGGTGAGCGTGGGGAGGTGCGGCGGCTGGTCCTGACCGCCAGCGGCGGACCCTTCCGCGGCCGCACCCGGGAGCAACTGCGGAAGGTCACCGTCGAGCAGGCGTTGGCCCACCCGACCTGGGACATGGGCCCGGTGGTGACCATCAACTCGGCCACCCTGATGAACAAGGGCCTGGAGGTCATCGAGGCGCATCTGCTGTTCGACATGCCGCTGGAGCGCATCGCGGTGGTTGTGCACCCGCAGTCGGTCGTGCACTCGATGGTGGAGTTCGTCGACGGCAGCACGATCGCCCAGGCCAGCCCGCCGGACATGCGCCTGCCCATCGCCCTGGGCATGGCCTGGCCCGACCGGGTCCCGGACGCCGCCCCGGCCTGCGACTGGACGACTGCGGCGCGCTGGGACTTCCTTCCGCTGGACGACGAGGCCTTCCCGGCCGTGCGCTTGGCCGCCCGGGCCGCCCAGCACGGCGGGGTCGCGCCGGCCGTGCTCAACGCCGCCAACGAGACGGCGGTGGCGGCCTTCCGGGCCGGGCGGATCGGGTTCCTGGAGATCACCGACACCGTGACCGCGGTGCTTGCTGAGGCTGCCTCTGGCGCGAACCAGGGGAACCGGGTGACACTGGATGGGGTCCTAGCCACGGATGCGTGGGCGCGGACCCGCGCTGCGGAGTTGATCGAGGAGGGTGCATGACGCTGGTGGGGATCGTTGCCCTGATCATCGCGCTGGTCGTCTCCATCGCCTTGCACGAACTCGGCCACATGCTCCCGGCCAAGCGCTTCGGCGTCAAAGTCACCCAGTACATGATCGGCTTCGGCCCGACCATGTGGTCACGCACGCGGGGAGACACCGAGTACGGGGTGAAGGCCGTCCTGCTGGGTGGATACATCCGGATGATCGGCATGTTCCCCCCGGGCCCCGACGGCAGCGTGCGAGCCAGCGGCACCGGCCGGTTCGGCACGCTGATCGAGCAGGCCCGAGCGGATTCCGCGGCGGAGATCCTGGATCCGGGCGACGAACAGCGCACCTTCTACAACCTGACCGTGCCCAAGAAGCTCGTCGTCATGCTCGGGGGTCCGGTCATGAATCTGCTGCTGGCCGCCGTGCTGTTCGCCATCGTCTTCGCCGGTTTCGGGACCCCGGCCCCCACCACCACGGTGTCCACGGTCACGGCCTGCGTGCCCACTGCCGCTGACCCCCAGGGCTTGTGCGGTGACGGTGACCAGCAGACAGGCGCGGCGGCCGCTGGCCTGCGGCCCGGCGACCAGATCGTTGCGTGGGACGGGGTAGCCATGTCGGACTGGCCGTCCTTGAGCCAGGCGATCCGTAACTCCACCGAGGGTGACCACGATGTGACGATCGTGCGGGACGGCCAGGAGGCCACCGTGATAGTGCCGCTGACCACGATCGATGGGTCGCTGCTGGGTGAGGCTGCCGCCGCCCGCGGCTTCCTCGGCGTGTCACCGGTCGTGGAACTGCAACCGATGCCCATCGCCGCCGTTCCGGGGCAGATGTGGGACATCACCGTACGCTCGACCCAGGCCCTGGCTTCCTTCCCGGCGAAGATGGTCGGCCTGACCGAAGCGGCATTCACAGACCAGGCGCGGGACCCGGAGGGGCCGGTCGGCGTGGTCGGGGTGTCGCGGCTCAGTGGTGAAGTCGCCGCGGCCGACGCGCCACCGAGTTGGCGTATCGCGCAGTTCCTGGCGATCGTGGCTTCGCTGAACCTGTTCCTGTTCCTGTTCAACCTGCTGCCCATCCTGCCGCTGGATGGTGGCCACGTCGCGGGTGCTCTCTACGAGGGTGCGCGACGGCAGGTGGCGCGCTGGCGAGGCCGGCCCGATCCGGGTCCGGTGGATGTCGCCCGGATGCTGCCGCTTGCCTACACGGTGGCGCTGATCCTGATCGCGATGAGCGTGATCATCCTGTGGGCCGACATCGTGAAGCCGATCCGGCTGGGGTGAG
>DAOMFH010000131.1:0-5873 GCA_035429705.1 Actinomycetota bacterium | reverse complement strand
AACACTCGGGGGCCAGCAACCCCCAACGCCGCAGTCGCACCCAGGGACCCCGCCCGGACTCGCCGAGCCGGCCTCACGTCCGCGACTGTCGCACCGTTGCCAGTTGGCCCACGACTGTCGCACGGTTGACGATGTTGATCAAGCAAAACCCCCGACGCCGCAACACTCGCGGGCCGACGCCCCGCAACGCCGCAACACTCCGGGGGCCAGCAACCCCCAACGCCGCAACACCCGCGGGCCAGCAACCCCCAACGCCGCAACACTCGCGGGCCGGCACCCCTGCACCCGCCAACCCGCACCCCCCACATCCGCAGCAGGAATGACTGTCAACAATCCCCTGGTCGTGGCTCGGGCCCGACAACCCCTGCACACTGCAGTCGCGCTGCCCGGCAGGGGGTGCCCCCATCGCAGGAGACCCTCAGACGCCTCCCACGCCGCTACGCAGGTGTCAGTCGCCGGTCTCGGACACTTCGGGCAGCGGTCGGGTGTTGAACTCGAGCACGTGCCACGGTGTGTCTGCCGTGCTGCCCTCCGAGAGGACGCTCCAGGCCGCGTTGTACATGACCCCGAAGAAGCGGATCTGCTCGAAGGGCCGCCCCAGTAACGGGGCCATCACGGCCCTGGCCGCTCCCCCGTGGGTGACCACGACCACGGTGCGTCCTGCGTCGGTGCGGCGCACCGCGTCGGAGACCGCGTCCATCATCCGGGCGGCCACCTCGGAACGCAGTTCACCGTTGCCACCCGGGCGCATCGTCTCGCCGGCCCGCCACGCCCGGAAGGCATCGGGATCCGATGCGATCAACTCGTCGCGCAACCTGCCCTCCCAGGCACCGCCGTCGATCTCCCGCAGTCGCGGATCGGTGTCAACCACCAGGCCGCAGGCATCGGCGAGCACACCGGCGGTGTCCCGGGCCCGGATCAAGTCGCTACTGACGATCACCTGCGGGCGCAGCGCGACGAGTAAGCCGGCCGCCGCCCGGGCCTGCCGAAGCCCCATCGCGTCCAGCGGCACGTCCGTCTGCCCCTGGAAACGGTGTTCGGTGTTCCATGCTGTCCGGCCATGACGCCACAGGATCAGGCGGCGGGGCTGCTCAGGCATCCGGCACCTCGATGACCGGGCAGTCCTTCCACAGCCGCTCCAGGTCGTAGAAGCTGCGCTCCTCGGCGTGCTGAACATGCACCACGAAGTCACCGAAGTCGAGCAGCACCCACCGTCCCTTCCCCCTGCCCTCGCGCCGCAGCGGTGCCTCCACGAAACTGTCCTCCACCCCGTCCACGATGGCGTCGACCTGCCGCTCGTTGGTACCCGTGCAGATCAGGAACGCGTCGGTCAAGGCCAGGTGTTCGCTGACGTCGAGCGCCACCACGTCCACGGCCTTCTTGTCCAACGCGGCCTGTGCGGCCTTCACCACGCGCTCGCGCGTTCCGGGATCAACTGTCACAGCCATAACCTCACCCGTTCACAATCCCACAGGCAACTGCTCGTCGGCTGCCACGGCTACCTGGGCCTGCCCAAGCGGCTGAGCGGCCACCTCCGGGGTCAGCCCCAACGCCTGCTCCAGCCCCTTGACCTCGACCTCGGTCACCTCCGGGGCCACGGTGGCCGTGGTGGCCGGGACGCGGGCGCGGCCGGCCCAGACCGTCTGCCACCCGCGGGCGAGCAACTGTGCACGCAGCGTCTCCACAGTCTTGCTGCGCACCGCCACGGCCAGCACCCGCGCCACCGGGTCGTCGGGGGCCGGGAACGCCCCGAACACCGGCTCCAGTCTCCGGGCGGTCGCCGGCGCGTCGAGTGCGTAGGCCCGCCGCACCCCCTGCGGTGGACGCACCCTCACGGTGTTCGCCTCGTCGAGGCGGATCCGGACCTGCGCGCTGTCACCACTGACACGCAGGTCTCGGGCACCCGACAGCAACGCCGACAACTCCTCGGAAGGCATGGTGGCCTTGGACAGGGTCCCGAGCGAGACCAGCAGGGTGCGGGCCTTCTCGGGATCAGTGGGGAACCGGCGCAGCACCTGGTCCCACACCGCCTGGAACCGGCGCAAGCGCACGGACTCGTCTCGCAGGGACGAGTCGAGCACGTAGTCAACTGCCTGCGCGCCGGTCAGCAACTGGATGCCCGCGGTCAACACTGCCCGGTCGCCGGCGTAGGTGACGTACGAGGTCGCCTGGGGAACATCTACCCGCACCCCGCCCACCGCGTCCACGAGGCCGGCGAACGCCAGTCGGTCGAGCACCCAGGCGTCGTCGACGCGCACACCGGTCTGGTCCTGCACAGTCTGCATCGAGTACTGGATGGGCTTGCGCCCCAGATCGGCGGCACTGACCTCCTGCCGGCCGAGTTGGTCGATCCACCACTCCGGGGTCCACCACAACTGACTCAGTCGCTGCTCGTCCAGCCCCACAAGGACCGATCCCAGAGCCAGCAGGTCCGGATCGCGCAACTGCACCAGCAGGGTCCGGGTGACCGGTTCTGGGGGGTTGTCCGGCGGCGGCGCCGGCGGATTGCGCCGACTGATCAGGATGCTGGCCGTGGCCAGGAGGACCACCACCAGCAGGCCGACGGCCAGGACCGCACGTTTGTGCATCAGCGGTACAGGGCGTGCTTGCGGATGTACTCGGCCACGGCCGCCGGAACCAGGTAGTCGATCGGCTCGCCGCGCGCGACCCGCTGGCGGCACATCGTGGATGAGATGTCCAAACTCGGGATCTCCAGAATCGTCACTTCCCCACCCGCCGGCTCGTCGGGCAGCGGGTGACCCGGGCGGGTCACTCCCACCATATGCGCCAGTTCCCGCAGGGCTTCAGGCTCCCGCCACGTACGGACACCGGCCAGGGCATCGGCCCCGGTGACTAAGTAGACATCCGCCGGACCGTACTGCGCATGCACCTCACGCAGCGTGTCCACCGTGTAGGTCGGACCCGGCCGGTCCATGTCCATTCGGCTCACAGTGAAGGGCGAACGATCGGTTGCCAGTTCGGTCATCACGTACCGATGCTCGGCCTCGGTGACCTGCCGGTCCAACTTCTGCCAGGGCTGACCCGCCGGGATGAACAGCACCTGCTCCAGGTCCAGCCGGTGGCGGACCTCACTGGCGGCGACCAGGTGGCCGAGGTGGATCGGGTCGAAGGTCCCGCCCATCACGCCGATCCTGCGGCGCGACGACATCCTCAGCGGTCGATGTTGATGCGTGTGGTGATGAACAGCAGGAGCAGCAGGGTTCCCAGTGCCACCGCCCCGTACAGGAACGGGGAGGTGTGGGCGGCCTCTCCCCCCTGCTCGGCGGTTTCACTGGCCAGGGCACTCAGGACGACGACAGCGCTGGTAATCATGTGCCGACTCTACCCAGAGCACCACGCTCAGTGGCGGACGTGCCCTTCGCCCTCCACCACGAACTTGGTGGATGTCAGTTCCGCGAGCCCCATCGGTCCGCGGGCATGCAGTTTCTGGGTGGAGATGCCGATCTCGGCCCCGAACCCGAGTTGCTCACCGTCGGTGAAACGGGTGGAGGCGTTGACCATCACAGCCGCGGAGTCGACCGACTCGGTGAACTGCGTGGCAGCGGTCACCGAGTCCGTCACGATGGCATCCGTGTGACCGCTGCTCCAGCGGCCGATGTGCTCGATAGCCGCGGACAGGTCGTTGACGATCCCGACGGTCAGGTCCAGGCTCAGGTACTCCTCGGCCCAGTCCAGGTCGGTCGCCGGCCGGAAGGTGATCCCCGCCTGACGGGCGTACGCAGCGGTCGCATCGTCGCCGTGGATCGTGACGTCGTACTCCTTCAGGGCGGTGAAGATCTGCGGGAGCAGCCGATCGGCCGCACCCTTGTGCACCAGCAGCGTCTCAGCGGTGTTGCACACGCTGACGCGTTGCGTCTTGGAGTTCACGACGATGTCGACGGCGCGCTGCAGGGGCGCGTCCTCGTGCAGGTAGACATGGCAGTTGCCCACACCGGTCTCGATGACGGGAACCAGGCTGTCGTTGACGACGCTGCGGATCAGCCCTGCGCCGCCGCGCGGGATGACCACGTCCACGATGCCGCGCGCCCGGGTCAGGTGGCTGACACTCGCATGGGTCAGTCCGGGTACCCGGCAGATGGCATCGGCGGGCACATCCGTGGCCACGAGGGCTCCCCGCATGATGTCGATCAGGGCCCGGTTGCTGTTCGCCGCACTGGCCGACCCCCGCAGCATCACAGCATTGCCGCTCTTCAGGCACAGCACGGCGGCATCAACGGTCACGTTGGGCCGGGCCTCGTAGATCATGCCCACCACACCGAGGGGAACGCGGACCTGCCGTACCTTCAGCCCGTTCGGCAGCGTGTACCCCCGCAGGACATCCCCGACCGGGTCGGGCAGCGTGGCCACCGACCTGACCGCCGCTGCGACCCCGGTGAGCCGTTCGGGGGTGAGGGTGAGCCGGTCGATCAGTGCGGGGTCAGTTCCGCTGTCACGGGCGGCGGCAACGTCCTTCGCATTGGCGGCGACGATCCGGTCACCGTAGAGCTCGAGTGCGTCTGCGATGGCAAGCAGAGCGGCGTCCTTCTGCTCCCGGTTCAGAGTTCGCAGCGTCGTGGCCGCAGCCCTGGCCTGCAGGCCGACTGCCTGCACCTTCTCAGCGGTGGCATGGGTCATGCCCTCAGTCTGTCAGGCCAAGCGGGACGGTGCATCGTCCTGGAGCGCAGGCGCGGCCCGGGGTTGGCTTGACCGGTTTCGTTGCGAAGGTCGGCGGTGTCGATCCCTGGGACACTCGGGGCGCCGCGTCGCGGTCAGAGAAGCACGAGATCGTCGCGGTGCACGATCTCACGTTCGTATTCGGGTCCGAACTCGCAGATCAGTTCGGCCGTGGTGCGTCCCACCAGGCGGTCGAACTCCTGTGCGTCGTAACCCACCAGGCCCCGGGCCACCGGCACCCCGTCCGGATCAACGATGTCCACCGGTTCCCCGGCGAGGAAATTGCCGGTCACGCCGACCACCCCGGCAGCCAGCAGCGACGCCTGGTGCTTGCGCAGCGCACGCACCGCTCCCGAGTCGATCTGCACGGCCCCGCACGCGGTGGTCGCGTGCGCCAGCCACATCTGCCGGGGCGACCGGCGTTTGCCGGATGGTTCGAACACCGTCCCCGTGGCCTCCCCGAGCAGCGCCTCGGACACGTGGTCGGCGCTGGTGAGCACCACCGGGATGCCGGCCTCACTGGCCATCAGTGCAGCTTGCACCTTGGTGATCATCCCCCCACGGCCCACACCCGATCCACGGCCCCCGAGCGCCACCTCGTCAAGGTCCCCGGGGGATTCGACTGTGTGGATGTGCCGCGCCCCCGCCTGAGTCGGGGGACGGTCGTACAACCCATCGATGTCGGTCAACAGGACGAGTCCGTCGGCCCGTACCACGTGCGCGACCAAGGCTGCCAGTCGGTCGTTGTCCCCGACGCGGATCTCGTCGGTGGCCACGGTGTCGTTCTCGTTCACGATGGGCAACACGCCCAGTTCGAGCAGTCGGCCGAGGGTGCGCTGGGCGTTGCGGTACTGGCTGCGCCGGATCAGGTCCTCGGCGGTGAGCAACACTTGACCGACCCTGATGTCATGCATCCCGAACTGGGCCGAGTAGTGCGCTAACAGGATTCCCTGTCCCACGCTGGCGGCCGCCTGCTGGGTGGCCAGGTCGCGCGGGGGTTTGCGCAGGCCCAGCGCGGGCGTGCCGGCCGCGATCGCACCTGAGGAGACGAGGATCAGTTGCACCCCCGCACGCACGTTGCGGGCCAGTGCCCGGACGAGTTCGTCCAGGTGCTGCTCGTGCAGTCCGCCTGCCTCGTTGGTCAGCGACGACGAGCCGATCTTGACGACCAGCCGGGACGCCTCCGCGATCGCCTGCCG
>DAOMFH010000130.1:0-5880 GCA_035429705.1 Actinomycetota bacterium | reverse complement strand
GGCCCGCTCAGCCCTGCGCCGACTTCGAGTCCTCACCTGACGGGGGTGTTGGCCACGTCGGATGGCCAGG
Source organism: Actinomycetota bacterium (assembly GCA_035429705.1). Taxonomy (GTDB): domain Bacteria; phylum Actinomycetota; class Actinomycetes; order S36-B12; family UBA10799; genus JADKAV01. Next base: position 5,810 of record DAOMFH010000130.1, on the reverse strand, counting down.
GGCAAAGATGGAGGCATGACCGTGGCCCAGGCCTTCCCGCGCGGCGACGGTGTCGTGGCCATCGAGGGGCTGACCAAACGCTTCGGGCCGGTCACAGCCGTGGACGATCTGACGTTCACCGTCGCACCCGGCCGGGTCACCGGCTTCCTGGGACCCAATGGCGCCGGCAAGACCACCACGCTACGACTTCTGCTCGGCCTGGCCACCCCGGACGCCGGCACCGTGACGATCGGCGGGACCCGCTACGAGCAGCGTCCCCGGCCGGCCCACCATGTGGGGGCCGCACTGGAGGCGGGCAGTTTCCATCCGGGGCGTTCGGCGCGCGATCATCTGCGGGTCTATGCGCCGGAGGTCGGGGTGCCGGACCGCCGGTGCGATGAGGTGCTCGCGATGGTCGGCCTCGAGGACGTCGCCACGCGCCGGGTCGGTGGATTCTCGATGGGTATGCGGCAGCGACTGGCCCTGGCCGCGACGATGCTCGGGGACCCGCAGGTGCTACTCCTCGACGAACCGGCCAACGGCCTGGATCCCGAGGGCATCGTGTGGCTGCGGCAGTTCCTGCGCTACTTGGCCGGCCAGGGCCGCACCGTGCTCGTGTCCTCCCACGTGCTCGCGGAGGTGCAACAGACCGTTGACGACGTGGTGATCATCGCCCGCGGGCGCCTGGTGCACGCATCCTCGCTGGCTGCTCTGGCGGCCCGGGCTCGTCCGGCCGTGCGTGTCGTCTCGCCGGATGCGGCCGGGCTGGCGGCACTGGTGGCGCAAGCGGGATGGGGGCCGGTCACCCGCTTCGACGCGCCCCAAGTGGCCGTCATCCACGACCACCACCCGCAGGAAGTGGGAGCGGCTGCATTCGCCCGCCACCTGGAACTGTTCGAACTGTCCCCAGCGGGCATGAGCCTGGAAACCCTCTTCCTCCAGTTGACCTCCAGCGTTCCGGGTCAGGGCGGTGCCCGATGACCGCCGCCTTGCGCACCGAGTTGCGCAAGTTGTCGAGCACCCGGGCCTGGTGGATCAACGCGCTGGTGATGTTCGGCTACATGCTGGTCATGTCGGCGATCATGGCCTCGTCGTTCGTGTTCGGGATGCGCTCGGCCGAACAGTCCGGGACGGCCGACATGTCCGGCCTGAACGGCACGGTCATGGACGCGCATGCGATCGCCACCAGTGTCTACACCCTGGCGGTCTCCCTGGGCTACATCTTCCCTGCGGTGCTGGGCACGCTCGTGGTGACCACCGAGTTCCGCCATCGCACGATCACCCCGACGCTGCTCGCCGAGCCCCGCCGCACGGTCGTGCTGGCCGCCAAGGTGGTGGCGGTGTTCCCGTTCGCGGTGGCGGTGGCGCTGGCCGGCACGATCGGCACGGTGACCGGCGGGGCGGCGACCCTGGCCGCATTGGGTGAACCCACCTTCCTGGGCGAAGCGGCGGTGTGGCGCACGATCGTCCTGTCGGCGGTGGCGCTGATTCTGTGGGCGTTCGTGGGGGTCGGCTTCGGATCGGTGCTGACCAACCAGGTGGCCGCCATCGTGGTCCTGCTGGTCTTCACCCAGTTCATCGAGCCGCTCGTGCGCCTGCTGCTGGCGCAGTTCGAGGCCACCGAGATGGTCTCCAGGTTCCTGCCGGGGGCAGCCGGGGAGGCGATCGCCGGCTCCAGTCTGTACGCCAGTTCCGGGCTGGCCGAACTGCTCCCGGCGTGGCAGGGTGCGCTCGTGCTGGTCGCCTACGCCGTGGTGCTCGTGGCGCTGGGGCGGGTGACCACCTTCCGCCGGGACATCGGGTGAGGCGGATTCCCAGCGGGATTCCATCAATTCGCTGCGACGATTACCCTCGAAGGCGTGGGAATCCAGATTTCGCCGAGTATCCTGTCCGCGGACTTCGCCGATCTTGCCGCTGAATGCCAGGCGGTGGCCGGGCACGCGGACTGGCTGCACGTCGATGTCATGGACAACCACTTCGTGCCCAACCTGACTATCGGGCTGCCGGTCGTGGAGGCGCTGCTGAAGGTCGTCGACACGCCGGTGGACTGCCACCTGATGATCGAGGACCCGGACCGGTGGGCCCCCGGCTACGCCGAGGCGGGCGCCGGCAGCGTCACCTTCCATGTCGAGGCGGCGACCGCGCCGATCAAACTGGCCCGTGACCTGCGCCGGCACGGTGCCCGGGCCGGACTGGGGCTGCGGCCCGCGACCCCGGTGGAGCCGTACGCGGATCTGCTGCCGGAGTTCGACATGCTGCTGATCATGACCGTGGAACCCGGTTTCGGCGGGCAGAAGTTCCTGGACGTGGTCGTTCCCAAGATCCGCCGGGCGCGCCAGATCATCGGTGACGGGGACGTCTGGCTGCAGGTCGACGGCGGGGTGGATCAGCGCACCATCGAGATCTGCGCCGAAGCGGGCGCGGACGTTTTCGTCGCCGGCTCGTCGGTGTACGGCGCAGAGGATCCGGCAGCCGCAGTGGACGGACTGCGGGCGACGGTTGAACGAATGGCCGCGCCGTAGCAGTCACGCCGCCGGCGTCCAGGAACGGCGCATTCCGCGCGCCGGCCCGTGTGACACCATGGAGGGGACGTTTCCAGGGTCGGTGAAACTCCGAACCGGCGGTGACAGCCCGCGACCCGTGCATGCACGGTGGATCCGGTGGAAATCCGGGGCCGACGGTCATAGTCCGGATGGGAGGAGACGCCGATCGCCGTGTCCGGCGTGCCCTCCCATGTGTGCGAAGGAGGGCGGGTGTCCGAGGACTACATGGCGCAGGCGCTGGCCCTGGCCGCCTCCGTGCGCGGAGCCGTCGGCCCGAACCCGCGGGTGGGCTGCGTCATCGTCGACACAACTGGCCGGGTCGTGGGCCGCGGGGCGCACCTGGGCGCGGGAACCCCGCACGCCGAGACAGTCGCACTGGCCGAGGCTGCCGACGCCGCCGGCGGTGGCACCGCCTATGTGACTCTCGAACCCTGCAACCACCACGGCCGGACACCGCCGTGCTCGCAGGCGCTGCTCGCAGCCGGGGTTCGGGAGGTGCACTACGCGGTGGCCGATCCCACCCCGGCCGCTGGCGGTGCGCAGTATCTGCGCGAGGCCGGCGTGAGCGCGAAGGCCGGGCCGCTGACCGAGCAGGCCGCAACCTTCCTGCGCCCGTGGCTGTTCGCGGTGACCCACGAGCGGCCCTTCGTCACCTACAAACTGGCCAGCACCCTGGACGGCTGCATCGCGGCGTCCGACGGGAGCAGCCGCTGGATCACCGGGGAGGCGGCGCGCGCCTGGGTGCACGAGTTGCGGGCACAGGTGGATGCCATCGCAGTGGGCGCACGGACCTACGCCCAGGACCGGCCGCAACTGACCGTGCGCGGGATCGACGTGGTCAAGCAACCTCTGCGGGTGGTGCTCGGGAATGTGGACGCGCCGGGTTTCCGGGTGATCCCCGGGCACGATCCGGCCGCGGCGCTGACCCAGTTGTACGACGAGGGTGTGCGGCATCTGCTGCTGGAGGGTGGCGCCACCGTGGGGGCTGCCTTCATCCGGGCCGGCCTGGTCGACGACCTGGTGTGGATGTTCGCCCCCAAACTGCTGGGCGCGGGCACCCGGGCCATGGCCGACCTGGGTGTGGCAACGATCGCCGATGCGCTGACATGGCGGGTGACCGAAGTGACCCAGATGGGCGACGACGTGATGATCCGCTGTGGGAGGCGCTGATGTTCACTGGACTGGTCCAGCAGATGGGCACCGTCGTGGAGGTTCACCCGGGGGCGACCACCCGGCTGGTGATCCGGCCCGATCGCGGCTGGGAGCCCTACGAGCACGGCGAGAGCATCGCCACCAGCGGCGTGTGCCTCACCGTGGTCGACTCCGGCCCGGACCACTTCGCGGTGGACGTCATGGCGCAGACCCTGCAACTGACCAGTCTCGCGGACACGCAGCCCGGCCGCCGGGTCAACCTGGAACGGGCGATGCGGCTCGGCGACCGGCTGGGCGGTCACCTGGTCCAGGGGCACGTGGACGGGGTCGCGACGGTGACCCTGCGGCGGGCTGAGCCGAACTGGGAGGTTGTGGGGTTCGACCTGCCGGAGGATCTGCGGCGCTACGTGGTGGCGCAGGGGTCGATCTGCCTGGACGGAGTGTCACTGACCGTGTCGGCCAGGACGGGCACCGGTGCGCAGGTCAGCCTGATCCCCGAGACGCTGCGGGCCACCACTCTGGGTGACGTGCGCGTCGGCGACCGGCTGAATGTGGAGGTGGATGTGATCGGCAAGTACGTCGAGTCGCTGCTGGGAGGATACCGATGAGATTCGACACGATTCCCGACGCAATCGAGGCGATCCGGCTGGGTCAGGCAGTCGTCGTGGTGGACGACGAGGACCGGGAGAACGAGGGCGACCTCGTCTTCGCCGCGTCCAAGGCGACCCCGGCCCTGGTCGGGTTCATGATCCGGCACACCAGCGGGGTGGTCTGCGTGCCGATGCGCGGCGAGGAGCTCGACCGGCTGCACCTGCCGCCCATGACCATGGTCAACGAGGACCGCAAGGGCACCGCCTACTCGGTCAGCGTCGACGCCCGCGACGGGATCACGACCGGCATCTCGGCGGCCGACCGCGCCCGCACCATCCGGACGTTGGTGGACTCCGCCACCGAGCCCTGGGAGATCACCCGCCCGGGTCACGTGTTCCCGCTGCGGGCCGTGCCCGGCGGCGTGTTGCAGCGGGCCGGTCACACCGAGGCTTCCGTGGATCTGGCCGCCCTGGCCGGCCTGACCCCCGCCGCGGCGATCTGCGAACTGGTCAACGACGACGGTTCCGTGATGCGGGCCCCGCAGTGCCGTGAGTTCGCCGACGAGCACGGGCTGCTGATGATCTCCATCGCGGACCTCATCGCCCACATCCGGCACACCCAGAAACAGATCGAGCGGGTCGCCGAGACGGTCATCCCCACCGAGATCGCGAACTTCCGGGCCATCGGCTATCGCAGCCTGGTCGAACCCACCGAGCACCTGGCGCTGGTGCTGGGCGAGGTCGGCGACGGCGAGGACATCCTGGTCCGGGTGCACTCGGAATGCCTGACCGGCGACGTGTTCGGCTCGCTGCGCTGCGACTGCGGCCCGCAGCTCGACGCGGCGCTGCGGGCCGTGGCGGCCGAGGGCCGGGGGATCGTGCTGTACGTGAAGGGCCACGAGGGTCGCGGGATCGGTCTGCTCAGCAAGTTGCAGGCCTACCAGTTGCAGGACTCCGGCGCCGACACGGTCGAGGCGAACCTGGCGCTCGGCCTTCCCGCCGACGCCCGCGACTACGGCACCGGCGCGCAGATCCTGGCGGAGCTCGGCGTGAAGTCCATGCGGCTGCTGACCAACAACCCGGCCAAGCGGGCCGGACTCGACGGGTTCGGGATCGTCATCAAGGAGCGGGTGCCGCTGGCGATCCCGCCGAACCCCCACAATGAGCGCTACCTGGCAGCCAAGGCGACGCTGATGGGCCACGAGTTCGAGGAGGAACAGTGAGCGGACAGGGACGAGCCGACCAGGCAGTGGTGTCAGCCCAGGGGATCAGGGTCGCGGTGGTCGCGGCCAGCTGGCACGAGCAGGTGATGGACGGGCTGCTGGCCGGTGCCCGGTCCTACCTGTCGGAGGCCGGTGCCGACGTCGACGAGATCCGGGTGCCCGGCTCGTTCGAGATCCCGGTGGTGGCGGCTCGGCTGGCCGGCTCCCACGATGTCGTGGTTGCCCTCGGGGTGATCATCCGCGGAGGCACACCGCACTTCGAGTACGTGTGCAACGCGGTGACCGACGGCCTGGGCCGGGTCGCGCTGGACTCCGGCACGCCG
>DAOMFH010000129.1:0-5925 GCA_035429705.1 Actinomycetota bacterium | reverse complement strand
ACCAGCAACAACGCGACACTCGCGACAGCGGTGCGGGCCGCGCGGGCGGCGGCGGCGCAAGCCCGCGCGGGTGGCGGCGGTGCGGACCCACAAGCCCGCGCGGATCCCACGTGCATGCGCTAGACCTGCTCAGCCACCTCGGCCTCCTCGGCCCGGCCGCCCGGGCCGGAACCGACCAGGTGCACGCGCATGCCGTTGGTCGTGCCCGGAATGCCCGGCGGCACGCCGGCGATGATCACCACCTTGTCCCCCGCCACCGCGAGGTTCATGCGGGTGATCTGACGATCCACGTACTCGACGAGTTCGTCGGTGTGATGGACCTTCATGCCGGCATATGGGGTGACCCCCCAGGACAGCGACAGGAAGTTGCGCACGTGCTCGTTGGGTGAGAAGCACAGGGTCCGGATCGGCGACCGATGCCGGGCCACCAGCCGGGCGGTGAGGCCGGTCTCCGTGAACGGGATGATGTACTTCGCCTCTACCTCCTGCGCCACCTCGCAGGCGGCCCGGGTGATCGCGCGGGCGGTGGATCCGGTCCGGTTGTCCAGGGACCCGGAGACCGTGCCGAGAGCCTTGTCCTCGACGTGTTCGATGATCCGGGCCATCGTGGTCACGACCAGCTCGGGATGGTCGCCGACGCTGGTCTCGCCGCTGAGCATGAGGGCATCGGCCCCGTCCAGTACGGCGTTGGCGACGTCGGAGGCCTCCGCGCGCGAGGGGCGGGACTCCGTGATCATGCTGTCCAGCATCTGCGTGGCCACGATGACCGGCTTGGCCGCCGCCCGCGACATCTCGATCGCCCGCTTCTGGACCAGCGGAACCTGCTCGAGCGGCAGTTCGACACCCAGGTCACCGCGGGCCACCATGATGCCGTCGAACACCTCGATGATCTCCGCGAGCCGGTCAACGGCCTGCGGCTTCTCGATCTTCGCCAGGACCGGCCGGCGTACGTCCAACTCGGCCATCACCCGGTGCACGTCCGCGATGTCGTCCGGGCTGCGCACGAAGGACAGCGCGATCATGTCCACCCCGGCGCCCAACGCCCACTTCATGTCGTCCACGTCCTTGGCCGACAGCGCCGGCACACTGACCGCCACCCCGGGCAGGTTGATGCCCTTGTGGCTGCTGATCATGCCGCCCTCGACGACTTCGCAGGTCACATCGGTGGCGGTGACCTCCAGGGCCCTGAGCGTGATGTGCCCGTCGTCGATGAGCAGCTCGTCCCCCTCGCGCACATCGCCGGGCAAGCGCTGGTGGGTCGTCGAGCAGCCCAGTTGGTCACCGGGGATCGCGCGCGTGGTGATCGTGAAGCGCTGGCCGGGGCGCAGTTGCACCGGACCGTTCGGGAAGGTGCCGACGCGGATCTTGGGACCCTGCAGGTCTGCGAGCACGCCGATACCCACGCCGGCCACCTCGGCCGCGCGGCGCACCATGTCCAGACGTGCCTGATGCTCTTCATGCGACCCGTGGCTGAGGTTGAGCCGGGCCACCGACATCCCGGCACGGATGAGGTCGGCGATGGTCCGGTCCGAGTCCGTGGCCGGACCCAGGGTGCAGACGATTTTGGCTCTGGGCACCATACGAGGGTAGATGAGACCCGCCGGACACGCACAGCGCCGGGAGGCCGGTGACTCACACGGTGAGTTGCCTCGCCGACGCGGGCAGCGGCCTGGGCAGGTTGGTGCTGCCCATCAGGTGCTCGTCCATTGCCGCAGCCGCGGCCCGGCCCTCGGCGATCGCCCACACGATCAGGGACTGTCCCCGGCCCGCATCGCCGGCCACGAACACCCCCGGCACGGCGGTCGAGTAGTCGTCGTTACGCACCAGGTTGCCGCGCGCGTCGCGTTCCATCCCCAACTGCGCGCAGAACATGTCGGCCTCGGGCCCGGTGAAACCCATCGCCAGGGTCACCAGATCAGCCGGGATCACCCGCTCAGAACCGGCAACCTCCTGCGGGCGGCCGTCGACCCATTCGACGTCGGCGATCTCAAGCCCGGTCAGGTGACCGTCGTCGCCGAGGAACCGTCTGGTGGTCACCGCGAAGACGCGTTCCCCGCCCTCCTCATGCGCTGAGGAGACCCGGAAGACCATCGGATAGGTGGGCCATGGCTGGTTGCCCGGCCGGTGTTGCGGCGGAGTCGGCAGGATCTCCAACTGTGTGACGCTGGCCGCGCCCTGCCGGATGGCGGTGCCCAGACAGTCGGCCCCCGTGTCGCCGCCGCCAATGATGACCACGTGCTTGCCCTGGGCATCGATCGGCGCTTCGTCAAGGTCACCTTCCTGCACGCGGTTGGCCAGCGGCAGGTACTCCATCGCCTGATACACGCCCACCAGTTCCCGGCCCGGCACCGGCAACTCACGCCCGATCGTGGAACCCACCGCGATGAGCACCGCGTCGTACCGGCGCCGCAGGTCAGCGGCACTCAGGTCCCGGCCGATTTCGATGCCGGGACGGAAACGGACCCCCTCGGCCTCCATCTGGGCCAGGCGGCGCTCCAGGTGGCGCTTCTCGAGTTTGAACTCCGGGATGCCGTAGCGCAGCAGGCCCCCGATGCGGTCGGCGCGTTCGTAGACGGCCACGGTGTGCCCGGCCCGGGCCAGTTGCTGGGCGGCGGCCAGACCGGCCGGGCCGGAGCCGACCACCGCCACCGTCTTGCCCGACAGTCGTTCGGGCTGCTGCGGTTGGACCCACCCCGAATCCCAGGCCTTGTCGATGATCGACACCTCGACCTGCTTGATGGTGACCGGGTCCTGGTTGATCCCCAGCACACATGCCGTCTCGCAGGGCGCGGGGCACAAGCGGCCGGTGAAGTCCGGGAAGTTGTTGGTCGCGTGCAGCCGTTCGATCGCGCCGTGCCAGTCCCCGCGCCGGGTGAGGTCGTTCCACTCCGGGATGAGGTTGCCCAATGGACAGCCGTTGTGGCAGAACGGGATGCCGCAGTCCATGCAGCGACTGGCCTGGGTACGCAGTTTCGACTCGGCGAACGGCTCGTACACCTCGTTCCAGTCCTGGATCCGGACATCCACCGGACGCCGCGTCGGCAGTTGCCGACCGGCCTTCAGAAAACCTCTCGGATCAGCCACGGCTCGCCTCCATGATCGCCTCGTCCACGTCTCGTCCCTCGGTCTCGGCCAGCGCGACAGCGTCCAGCACCCTGCGGTAGTCACGCGGCATCACCTTGCAGAATCGCCTTTGCGCGGCCGGCCAGTCTGCCAGCAGGTCGGCGGCCACGCGTGAGCCGGTCAGTTCGGCATGTTCGGCGATCACGCCGGCCAGCCAGGTGGCGTCGTCGGCGTCCAGGTCCTCCAAACCCACCATGTCCTGGTTGATCCGGTCGATGTCGGCATCGAGCAGGAACGCGGTGCCGCCCGACATGCCGGCCGCGAAGTTGCGGCCCGTCGGCCCGAGCACGACCGCGTGTCCGCCGGTCATGTACTCGCACCCGTGATCGCCGACGCCTTCGACGACCACCGTCGCACCGCTGTTGCGCACGCAGCAGCGTTCCCCCACCAGCCCGCGGGCGAAGATCCGGCCATCGGTCGCGCCATAGGCGATCACGTTGCCGGCGATGATCTGCTCGTGGGCCGAGAAGGTCGCACGGGGGTCGGGCCGGACCACCAGCGTGCCGCCGGACAGGCCCTTGCCCAGGTAGTCGTTGGCGTCGCCGTGCAGTCGCAAAGTGATCCCCCGGGGCACGAAGGCTCCGAAACTCTGACCGGCGGACCCGGTGAATGTGAGGTCGATCGTGCCCGCGGGCAGTCCGGCCGCCCCATGCCGTCGGGTCAGTTCGCTGCCCAGCATCGTGCCGACCGTGCGGTTCACGTTGCGGATGGGCAGGTCCGCGCGGACCGGTCGGCCCTCGTCCAGCGCGGGGGCGCAGACGTCGAGCAACCGCATGTCCAGGGCCTTGTCCAGGCCGTGGTCCTGACTGGTCAGGCAGCGCACCGGCGCGTCCGCCGGCGGCATGGCCAGCACCGGGCCGAGGTCCAGGCTGTGCGCCTTCCAGTGGTCGACGGCCTTGCGCACGTCCAGCAGGTCGGCCCGGCCGATCACCTCCGCGAGACTGCGGAAGCCCAGCGCGGCCAGATGCTCGCGGACCTGCTCGGCGAGGAACTCGAAGAAGTTCACCACGAACTCCGGCCTGCCCGTGAAGCGCTCGCGCAGCACCGGGTTCTGCGTCGCCACCCCGACCGGGCAGGTGTCCAGATGGCAGACCCGCATCATGACGCACCCCATGACGACCAGCGGTGCGGTCGCGAATCCGTACTCCTCGGCACCCAGCAGGGCCGCGATGATCACGTCCCGGCCGGTCTTGAGCTGGCCGTCGGTCTGCACCACCACCCGGTCGCGCAGGCCGTTGGCTATCAGCGTCTGCTGGGTCTCGGCCAGGCCGAGTTCCCACGGCCCCCCGGCGTGCTTCAGCGACGTCAGCGGGGAAGCCCCGGTTCCGCCGTCGTGCCCGGAGATCAGGATGACGTCCGCATGCGCCTTGCTGACCCCGGCCGCCACCGTACCCACCCCGGCCTCAGCCACCAGCTTGACGTGGACCCGGGCACGCGGGTTGGCGTTCTTCAGGTCGTGGATGAGTTGCGCCAGGTCCTCGATGGAGTAGATGTCGTGGTGCGGCGGCGGTGAGATCAGCCCCACGCCGGGGGTCGAGTGGCGGGTCTTGGCCACCCACGGGTACACCTTGTGAGCGGGCAACTGGCCGCCCTCGCCGGGCTTGGCGCCCTGCGCCATCTTGATCTGGATGTCGTCGGCGTTGACCAGGTACTCGCTGGTCACCCCGAAACGGCCGGAAGCGACCTGCTTGATCGCCGAGCGCTTCGAGTCCCCGTTGGCCATGGGCACGAACCGGGCGGGATCCTCACCGCCCTCCCCGGTGTTCGACTTCGCCCCGAGCCGGTTCATGGCCACGGCGAGCGTCTCGTGCGCCTCCTGCGAGATGGACCCGTAGGACATCGCCCCGGTGGAGAATCGCTTGACGATCTCGCTGACGGGTTCCACCTCCTCGATGGGCACCGGCTCCCGCAGCCCCGCGCGCAACTCGAACAAACCGCGCAGGGTCATCAGCCGTCGGCTCTGGTCGTCCACCCGGTCGGTGTATTGCCGGAAGACGTCGTAGCGGCCCTCGCGGGTGGCGTGCTGCAACCGGAAGACCGTCTCGGGGTCGAACAGATGCGGCTCACCCTCGCGGCGCCACTGGTACTCCCCGCCGATCTCGAGCTGACGGTGTGCCGGCGCGATACCGGTCAAGGGGTAGGCGATGTCGTGCCGGCGGCGTACCTCTTGCTGGATCATGTCCAGCCCGACGCCGCCGAGTTTCGAGGTGGTCCCGGTGAAGTGGCGGTCGAGCAGCTCCTGGCTCAGCCCGAGGGCCTCGAACACCTGCGCCCCGCGATAGGACGCGACCGTCGAGATACCCATCTTCGACATCACCTTCAGGACGCCCTTGCCCAGCGCCTTGACCAGGTTCCGGACGGCCTGCTCGGGGGTGATGCCGGTGAGCGCCCCGGAACGGACCATCGACTCGACCGTCTCCATGGCCAGATACGGGTTCACCGCGGCGGCGCCGTATCCGATCAGCAGGGCGACATGGTGCACCTCGCGGACATCACCGGCTTCCACACCCATCGACACCAGCGTGCGGGTCTTGCGCCGCACCAGGTGGTGATGCACCGCGGAGGTGAGCAGCAGCGAGGGGATCGGGGCGTGATCGAAGTCCGAGTCGCGGTCGCTGAGAACCAGGAACCGGATGCCGGCAGCGATCGCCTCGTCGATCTCAGTGAAGATCTCCTCCAGTCTTCGCTCCAGCGCCTCGGTCCCGCCGTTGATGTCGTACAGCCCGCTGATCCGGGTCGCCGCGAAACCGGGCAGGTCGCCGTCCTGGTTGATGTGCAGCAGCTTGGCCAGTTCGTCGTTGT
>DAOMFH010000128.1:0-5940 GCA_035429705.1 Actinomycetota bacterium | reverse complement strand
ATCAGTGCTTCCCAAGGTTCAGTCACGACAAGTCATGGGCCACGTCACCCGGGATGCCCGGGCAGCACCCGTGCTGGCCGGCCCTGCGGACTCCCCGGGACCAGTGGGGTGATCGCGGACACCACAGATTCGCCGCCCTGAACGGACTGCGCGCTTCCTGACCCCGGACTCGGCACCGTTCGATCGGTTGGTTAACCAGCCACACACCCACTGCGGCCTGGCCCACCGGTGTTGGGTGTGCGTCACGGCGCGTAGGTGATCGAACGACTTGCTGCAATTGCCGAACTGGCCGATGCGCGCAACTCCCTCGGCCAGCTCGCACGGTTACTGCTCAAGTCATCCGTTCCGCCGTTTGTTGCTGTCGCTGATTCCTAGTTGCCGTTCGAGTGCTGCGATTCGTTGTGCCCGGAACTCCGCCATGCGCTGGGGTGCTTCGAGGCGTTCCTGTTTCTGCCGCCGGTATTCTTCGATCTCGTCGCGCAGTTCGTCCCAGACGGTGAGCATGAATCCGAGGACGAGGGTTGCGCAGAATGCGAGGACGAGTAGCCCGATGAACCAGAGGACGCCGGTTCCGATGTAGTCCGCGATGCTCACTTCTTCCCCCTTACTTCGCGCACATCCAGGCGGCGGGTCGCTTCTCGGTGGTAGCCGGGGATGTCCTGCTCCGCCACGGTGACGGTGCGGATTTGCCATTCCCCGGTTGACCCGTTGAGAACACCTGCCGCTTGCTGCTTTGTCTGCATGCCTGCCGAAACGCACCGTCCGGTGGGGGTGAGTCTGTTGAACATGAGGTCGACCTCCGAGTTGTGGACGGCCGTGTGCCGTCTACCTGTGGTCTACCGGGAGGGTGTGACAAGTAGTCGATGCCGCGACATCTCGCCAGCCCGAGCCCTGCGATCCAGGGCAGTCGCCGGGGTTCGTAGGCGCATGCCAGCCGTCGTACCCCTGCCGGTGGGGAACCACCTGTCCGTCATGGGGTCGTCCACCGCGACAACCCGCGGGTGAGATCACCCCTGAGTACTACAGGCCGGCTTGTCACTGATCGATCAGGTTGTCCGACGTGCGCGTCCGCCATCCTGAGATCGTGCGAAGCCTTCCTGACAGTCTGTCAGCGGCACGGCTCGTGCACGCCCTCCGTGGCTAGCCGGGTGCAGCGCCGCCGGCGTGCGAACCTCCGCTCAGACGACCCCGAGGAAGGCGTCGATGGCCCGCGACATGAGACCGGGGCCGGAGGGGTCTTCACCGCCGCGCAGGTGCTGCTCGCGTGCCCAGTCGTCCACGATGCTCAGCGCCTGGGGCGTGTCCAGATCCTCGGCGACCGCCCGCGCCAGTTCCGCGACGGCGTGCTGCGATCCGGGGCCAGTCGGTCTGGACAGTGCCGTGCGCCATGTCCGCAGCCGCTCAGCGGCCGTGGTCAACAGGTCGTCGGCCCACTCCCAGTCCGACCGGTATGACTGGGACAGCAGCGCCAGGCGGATCGCCATCGGATCGACACCGGACTCGCGCAGGACCGAGATGAAGACGAGGTTGCCCAGCGACTTGCTCATCTTCTGACCCTCGTAGGAGACCATCGGGCCGTGCAGATAGGTGCGCGCGAACGGCCACCCTTCCAGCACTTCCCCCTGCGCGGCGCTCATCTCGTGGTGGGGGAAGACCAGGTCGCGGCCGCCGCCCTGCACGTCGAAGCCGGGACCGAGCAGATCGAGTGCGATGGTTGCGCACTCGATGTGCCACCCCGGGCGTCCGGGTCCCAGGGGGCTCTCCCAGGACGGCTCGCCGGGCCGAGGGGCCTGCCACAAGAGCGGGTCGATGGGATTGCGCTTGCCGGGCCGGTGCGGGTCTCCCCCGCGGCGTTCGGACAGGGCCAACATGGCCTCGTCGCTCAGGTGACCCACTTGACCGAACCGGGCGGCGGCTGCGGCGGAGAAATACATGTCGTCGTCCACCAGGTAGGTGGCGCCCGCGTCCCGCAGTTGCGCTACCCGGTCCGCGGCCTGCCCGATCGTCTCCACCGCCCCGATCAGGTGCGTCGGTGGCAGCACCCGTAGTGCCACCATGTCGTCGCGGAACCGCTGGATCTCGAAGGCGGCCAGTTCTCGCCAGTCCACCCCCATCTGCGCGGCGCGTTCGAGCAGGGGGTCGTCGACGTCCGTGACATTCTGCACGTAACGAACCGACCGGCCGGTGGCCAGCCAGAATCTGTGCACGATGTCGAACAGGACGTAGGTTGCGGCGTGTCCGATATGCGTGGCGTCGTAGGGAGTGATGCCGCACACGTACATGCGGGCCTTGCGCCCGGGTGCCAGGGGCTTCACCTCACCCGTGGACGTGTCGTACGCAGTCAGATCGACATCGAACCGGGGAAGTGCCGGAAGGGATTCAGCGGGCCAGGAACGCACCCCGCCAGCCTAGTAGGAGGCGATCAGATCAGCGGCCACGGCAGGGCTGGCCACTGCTCGCCCGGCTCGGGGAAGGTGCCGCTGTCGAGCAGTGTTTGTACGCGGCGCCGGGTCCAGCGAACCTCGGCCGCGGTCAGCCACTGCCCCAGTCCGTCGAGGCCGGGCAGAGCCTCGTGCAGATCCGCCAGCAGCGCATCGGGAATCGCCGCACCGGCCAGTCCCCAGAGCACGGTGCGCAACTTGGGTTGCGTGTGGAACGTCACCCCGTGATCGATCCCGCTGAGGGTGGCGCCGGCTCGCAGCAGGTGCCCGCCTTTCCGATCGGCATTGTTCGCAACTGTGTCGAACAGGATCATGCGCATCGTGCCTTCGTCGGTGCGGTGCGCGACAACGACCGGTCCGTCGCTGGTGCGGGCATCGACGATCGCCACCCAGCCATCGGGGACTTCGGCCGGGGGGAAGACACCGATGTCGATGGTGCCCTCGATCCATTGCTGGGCGATCCCGGGCCCGGCCGGCCCGTCGTCGCGCCAGGCGGTGGCGGGCACCAGACCCCACCCCAGCACGTCATCCAGCACCGCGGCCGCCTTCTCGCGGCGGCACAGCGTGCCGGCGGGAAAGTCCCAGAGGGGCTGCTCACCGGACACCGGCTTGTACACCACACGCTGTTCACCGCCGTCGTGGCTGATGCTGCACAGCAGGGCGTTGTTGGACGACTCCGGCAATCGACCGAGCACCTGCAAGGGGGCATCACGCAGCAGGGCTTCGCCGCTCATGCGAGGTGGCGGCGGTATCCGTTGGCCCGCGGGCAGATGTGCCCCTCGGCGTCGATCGGCAAGTGACAGAACGGACATTGCGGCCGGCCGGCGGCCACCACGCGACTGGCCCGGATGGAGAAGGCCAGCGCATCCACCGGGGTCATCCGCACCCGCAGGGTGTCCGGCTCATCCCCGGCGTCGTCGCCGATGTCCGGTACGTCGTCGGAGTCGGCCTCGCCGTGGGCTTCGATGATCACCGACGCGTCGGCGGGGTCCCACCCGATGCCCATGGAGCCCACCCGGAACTCGGGCTCGATGGGCTGGTCCAGGGGGTCAGTGTCGATCAAGTCGTCATCGGGGTCGTTGGGGACCTCGACGCCGGATCGGCGCACCTGGTCGAGCAGCTCGATGACCTTCTCGGCCAGTACCGCTGCCTGCTCCTTCTCCAGAAGCACTGTCACAGGGTCGACCCCGTCAACGACCTGCAGGAAGAAGGTCCGATCACCCGGCTGACCGACCGTGCCGACAACGAATCGCCGCGGATGCGAGAACGACAGGATCCTGCGGGTCACGGGCTCGACCCTACTGCGAAGTCCGGCCACCGACGACCGCGTCGGCGGCACCGGACCCGTCATTACGCGCTGGGCGTAGCGTGCCGGTGTCGTTGATCTTCTCCACGAAAGGCCTGCTGGGCGTGTACCGGATCAGACTCACCGAGGCCGTGTCCACCACGATGCGCTGGAAGTGGTCGACGTGCAGTCCGAGGGCGTCGGCCAGCACCGCCTTGATGACGTCCCCATGTGTCACCACCCAGACTGTGCGGTCCGGATGAGCCGTCACCAGCGCCCGAGCGCCCTGGCTGGCACGGTGTGCCATCTGGGCCATGGTCTCTCCGCCCGGGAAACGAGCGGCTGACGGGTGTGTCTGCACGGTGACCCATTCCGGCTGATCGACCAGGTCCCGCAGCGAGCGGCCGCTCCACTGCCCGTAGTCGCACTCCGCGAACGCCTCGTCGACAACGACTTCTCCCCGGCCCGCCGCAGCGATCTGCGCGGTCTGCCGGGCCCGTAGCTGAGGGCTCGAAACCAGCATGTCCAGCGGCATGTGTGCGAGCCTTCGTCCCAGATCGAGCGCCTCGTCACGACCCACGCCGTCCAGGGGGGTGTCGTTGCGGCCGGCCAGAATCCCTTGCGCATTGGCCTCTGAACGCCCGTGCCGGATGAGCAGCAGCGTGGTCACGTGGCCCACGATAGGCCCGGTACGGCAGACTGCGAACGTGATTCGTGGCTTGGGACTCTATCTGGACGGGCGACTGGTCGGCGATCGGGGCGATGAACGCCTGGTCGGCGACACGCCCACGGAGGCCGCCCTGATGCAGAAACGGCTGACCGAGATGTACACGGCAGCCCGTTCCCAGCCCCGGCAATTCGTGTGGGTGGGCCTGTTGGAACCGTCCCGCGCTGAGTTGGCGATCGTGCAGGAGGTCTTCGACCTCGAGGAACTCCAAGTGGATGACGCGGCCAACCAGCACCAGCGGCCGAAGGTCGAACTGGATGACCGCACGGCGCTGGTGATCCTGAAGATCCTGTCCTACTACGAGCGCACCTCCGATGTGGAAACCGGACAGATCTCGATCTTCCTGGGCGAACACTTCGTGATCACGGTCAGATATGGGCCACTCGGCGACATCGCGGCTATCCGGCAGCGACTGGAGCAGGATCAGGAGTTGCTGGCGAACGGTCCGACCGCAGTCGCACACGCGATCATGGACGCCGCCGTGGACGGCTACCTCGCGGTTGCCGAAGAGATCATCCGGGACATCGAGCAGTTGGAAGTCTCCGTGTTCTCCCCGGGGCGTGGCCATGACGTGGAGCTGATCTACCGCGTCAAGCGGGAGAACCTTGAGATGCGCCGCGCGGTCAGTCCGCTGATCAGCATCGCCGGGGCGCTGGCCCGTGGCGACGTGCCCGGCATCCCGGCCGACCTGCATCCCTTCTTCGGCGACCTCGGCGACCACGTCCTGCGGGTTGCCGACCAGGCCGAGTCCAACGACCAGCTGCTGATGACACTGCTGATGGCGGCAACCTCACGACAGGACCTGCAACAGAACGCGGACATGCGGCGCATCAGTGCCTGGGTCGCCATCGCCGCCGTACCCACCATGATCGCCGGAGTGTACGGAATGAACTTCGAGTTCATGCCGGAACTGCGATGGCGCTACGGCTATTTGATGATCTTGATGCTCATGGCGGGAGTCTGCTTGACGATGTACCGGGCCTTCCGCAGATCCGGGTGGCTGTAGTCTCAGCGACCGGCGCGTCAGACTCTGACGCATCTGCTCGCCACGGTGGACTGCAGCGCGCTGGGCTGCGACGGGTCACCGAAGGCCGGGCTCACCCGCGCATCAGGTCGCGCGGGCCGCCCCTCGCCGCCGGGGGCCAGGCGCCGGCCCGCCTTCAGCCGCTCCGGCCGGGCCGCGCGGGTACGCAACCAGCGCCCAGCCGGCTTTCGCGGCGCTCAGGCCGCGATCACCCCGGTGCCCAGCAGCGCGAACAGGAACAGGCCCAGTGCGATGCGGTATATGACGAACGGCAGGAACGAGCCGTGCGACACATAGCGCAGCAACCAGGAGATGACGGCATAGCCCACGACGAATGCCAGGACGGTCGCCAGGATGGTCGGCCCCCAGGCAACGTTCTGGTCATTGCCGATCTTCAGCGCCTCGTAGAGCCCGGAGATCACGACCGCCGGGATCGCCAGCAGGAACGAGTACCGGGTCGCCG
>DAOMFH010000127.1:0-5946 GCA_035429705.1 Actinomycetota bacterium | reverse complement strand
GGTCGCGAATGTTGCGTCGTTGGGGGTTCGCGGGGCGGCGGGACCTCAACCCTGCAACACTCGACCCCGGGGTACGGTCCTGCGGGAACCACGGCGCGAATGCCGTGGCTTCGAAGGGATACGCCTGGCCACATCCGTGAGCGGAAACGGGCCGATTCCTCACCGATGTTGCGATTGCTGACGGACGCAGGGACTCGCCACCACCGAGCCGACCCCAACCGCGTGCCCTCGACCCTGGGACCGGCCGGATGCCACCGGGTTGCCACCGGCCACGCCGGGACCACCACCAGCCGCGGGGGGACGACTGCACAGGTCTCGGCAGCCCCGGCCCGGCTCGCAGAAACCCGACTGTGCCGCCCCCCGGCACCATCACCGACTCCGCGCTCGGCACCACAATCGCCCACTGCCCGGCGGAAATCCGAAGCCCCACTTTGCGGGCCGCGTCGATCCTGGCGCCAGGCTGCGCGGTGCTCCGGATTCGCGGGGGCGGTCACCGGTGTTCGCTGGCTCTGGTCGGTGTGCCCCGGGCCGAACCGAGGTCAACCCCCGCCGGGGTCGCCTGCCCGGATGACCGCCCTTTCGATCACGAGTCTCGAGACCCGGACACGGGTGGCGACGCCCGATGACGGCCAACTGGGTTGCCGCTGGGGCACAAGAACCCGCCGACCCGTGCACGTCTGTGACGGAGAAGCAACTGACCGCCCTGGCGAGGTTGTCCCGGTTCCCGTGGAATGTGAACTCGCCGCCGAAGCGATGCTCCAGGCCCTGGCCAAAGAACTGAACAAGACTCACCCCCTGCGCCGCCGGCCGCCTGCGTGAGGGGATGGCCGGGACATTGACCGTGCTCCGCCTCGGCGTGCCACCCACCCTGGCCCGCACCCTGTGCTCGACCAACCCGATCGAGGTCGAAGATCCCGATCTGCCGCAAGCATGCGCGCAACGTCAAACGCTGGCGCGACGCGCTACGCTGGGGCGCCGCCAGGCATGGTCGAGGCCAGCTGCCAGTTCCGGCTGGTGAACGGCCACCTGCACCTCCCCGCACTTCGCGAGGCCCTCGAACAGCATGTCGCAACCGCGAACACCGCCGCAGGATGCAACTCTCAAGCCATGAGCGCAGCCTGATGCCCATCCCGACCGCAACGGAGGTTCCACGGAACCCGGCACATCCTCCACTCGAGAGGGTAGGTGGTTGCCTGCCAGATACCGGTCTTCTGGGCGTGGCAACACGCGGGCTGACCTTCGTTAGGCCCGTGAACTAAGCATGTATGCTCGAGCGAACGTCGACCGCAGCGCGGTGGTCGAAGCACCAAGAAATCGGGGGGAATCGGCGTGAAGCAGACCACAGGAAGTGCTGGTATCGCCATCGGGACTGCGCTAGCGGGGACCTTCACCGGCCCGGTCTGGGCAGGAGGGCAGACCGGATCTTGCGAGTCGGGGCCCGAGGTCTGCTTCCACTTCAACTCGGCTGGCCAGGGCTCGATGTCCGATTTCGCGAACGCCAAGGCGAACCTGGCGGGCTACGTGTTTCTCACCTCCGGCGCGGGCCAGGGACAGGCTGTGAAGAACAACTCAGCCTCTGCCAAGCTCCGTTCGGGCTGGGGCGGCGGCGCGTGCGTCTATTACAACGCCAACTTCCAAGGCGCGTCAGACTACGTTCCCGCGAATGCTGGGCCGGTCAACCTGCAGAAGACCTACAACGAGAATGCCTCGTTCCAGTACTCGAACGGTGTCTGCTGATGATGTCCGCAGGACGCGCCGTGCCGTTCGTGCTCGCTTCTGCGCTGTTGGCAGCATGCGCGGGGGCTGGAGCCGCTGCACCGGTCGTTTCGAGCCTCGGTCAGGCGCAGACTCCTCAGGGCGACCCCCTCGACGCCTACCTTCTGACTGAGGATCAAATGCGGCAGTGGGGAGCGGCCAGCGCTTCGCTCATTGCAGACTGCATGCGGCGCAGCGGCTTCACCTACTCGACAGACGCGGTCGAATTCCCCGTGGCGACCAGCGGCCGGCTGTTCGGGATCACGAGCCTCGAGGAAGCGCAGGCGCGCGGCTACCACCCAGACCTGCGCCAGCCGGATTTCCCCGAACCCAACCCCGACAGCGATACGGCCGCCTATCAGCACGCGCTCGGCGGCCGGGACCCGAACGCGGGGACACCGGGCGGTTGTGAGGGAGAGGCGTTGGCTGCGCTCGGAAGCCCCAGCGCAGCCAACCAGCTGGCTTCCGGGCTGAAGCACGATGCGTGGGACAGGTCGAGAGCCGATGATCGGACGCAGGCGGCGTTGCGAAAGTGGTCGGACTGCATGCAGGAGGCCGGCTACAACTACACCGATCCCATCGCAGCCGGCAACGACCCGGCTTTCTCCGGCAAGACCGCGACCCGCGCGGAGATCGCGGTGGCTGTGCGCGACGTCCAGTGCAAGGAGCGCGTCGGCCTGGTCGATACCTGGAACTCCGCCTTCATCGAGTCGCAGCAGGAGCTGATCGAGCAGAACCAGCTGGCCCTCGACGAGGCCAGGGCGCAGCAGGAACAGATCATGGAGCACGCGGCGCAGGTCCTCGCTGACGCCAGCGCGCAGCCGTGACCTGGCTGGACAACCACCCGCGAGTGGCGGATCTCCGAGAAGCGCCCGCGCAGACCGGTCCGGCCCCGCCGACCAGATCCGGACGCTCACGACGCCTCGGGATCGTCACCGTCGTCGCTGTGGCGCTGGCTGCGGGGCTGATCGGCTGGACGGCAACGGGGTGGATCAAGTCGCCCGCCGATGTGCTGGCCGAGTCCAGACCCCCTCAACCTGCGCTCCTCACAGAGGCCGTTCAGAAGCGCAAGCTGCGGCAGAGCATCTCGACGCGGGGCACCGTCGCGCCGGAGGACGGCCAGGATGTCGGCGCCGTGCCGACCAGTGACCCACGAGTCGCGGTCTCCGTGTTCACCAAATTGACGGTCAGGCGCGGATCAACGCTGACGACCGGGAGACTGGTCTTTGAGGTCTCCGGACGCCCGACCTTCGTCATGGCCGGACGGGTTCCCGCCTACCGGGCCCTTCGCCGCGGCGACAGCGGCAGCGACGTGGCCCAGTTGCAGGGCGGACTTATGGCGCTTGGGTTCACGATAAGGGACCGGCCGGGCTTCCTCGGGTCCTCCACGGCCGCCGCGGTCAAGGTGTTCTACGGACGGGCCGGGTACCCGCCACTGCATGACGCTCGCCGCGCAACCCTCGTGGTGCCTTATGGAGAAGTGGCGTTCGTCCGCTCGCTGCCGGCCACCGTGAGCCGCGTGACTGCCCGAGTGGGCGACGACGCATCTGGGACGGCGCTCTCGCTGGCCATGGGCCGTCCTCAGGTGATCGCGCGAGTCGCGCCAGGGGATGCTGCCCTGATCGACATCGGTGACCGTGCCGAGGTCGCATTCGGAGGCCATCGACCCTTGTCCGGTGTGGTCGAGCGGATAACCCGGCGCCCGCCGCCGACAGTTGAAGGAGGCCGCCGGCAGGCAGGCAACCGGTACGCCTTCGTCAGGCTGAAGTCAGCCCTGCCCACAGCCGCCTTGGGGCGAGATGTGCGAGTCAGCCTGATCACCGGTTCCACGCGCGGGCCCGTCCTCGTGGTTCCCGTGGCAGCGGTGCAATCCAGCGCCGACGGCGGTCAGTACGTGACCGTCACCGACGCAAGGGGGTCGCAGAGGACGGTGACGGTGGAGACCGGGATGCAGTCCGAGGGCTGGGTCGAGGTCAGCGGAGTCGGCATAGCGCGCGAAGACCTCGTTGTCACCGGGACGGCCGGAACGCCGTGAGCGGCTTCGCCGTGGAACTTCGCGACGTCAGCCTGGAGTACCCAGGACCGCCACCGGTGCGCGCCCTGCGCAGCATCGATCTGCGGATCGCGGTCGGCGACTACGTGGCGCTCACGGGCCAGTCGGGATCGGGCAAGTCGACCCTGCTGAACATCCTGGGCCTGTTGGACCGGCCGACTGCGGGGCAGTACCTGCTCGACCGGAATCCCACCCATCTGTTGTCGGAGAAGCAGCGGGCCGGCCTGCGGGCCACGCGCATCGGATTTGTGTTCCAGGCCTACCACCTCCTGCCCGAACGCACTGTGAGCGAGAACGTGGAGCTGGGGATGGTCTACGCCGGTGTGCCGCGCCCCGAGCGGCGGCGACTGGCCGCCCAGGCGCTTGCCAAGGTTGGCCTGGGCCACCGAGCGGCGGGCCTCGCCGGTGCCCTCTCAGGTGGAGAGAAGCAGAGAGTGGCCCTTGCGCGGGCAGCGGCCAACCGTCCCGCGATCCTGCTGTGCGACGAGCCTACGGGTAACCTCGACAGCGCCTCCGCCGCCGCAGTGCTCAATGTCCTGGACGGATTCCACTCGGCGGGTGCCACAATCCTCTTGATCACCCACGACGCTGGCGTCGCCAAGCGGGCCACGCGGCAAGTGCAGCTCGTCGACGGCCTGCTGCTGGACGGCCTTGGGCGGCGGCGTGCAAACGACTGGATCTAGGACCGATCGAAGCGATCACGCCCCGGCTGCGATGCGCCAAACATGCCCGCGCTCGTTCCGTCAGCCACGGCAACGGCAATGACACAAGACAAAGTCACCGCATCTCAACGGCGCCAGCCCCGTCGCGCTCGTAACAGCTTCGAACAGCGGGCTCCCAGGCTCAGGTTCGCCGATCTCATCCTCGAGTCGGTTGACAGTATCGGCTCGAAGCCACTGCGCTCGGCCCTGACCAGCGTGGGCACGATCATCGGCGTCTGCGCCTTGGTCAGCGTCTCCAGCATCGCCTTGTCAGCAGGTGCGCAGATCAACGACCAATTCGACCGGCTTCGCGCGACGCAAGTGACTGCGACCGCCAGCGATCCCAACGACTTCGCGGCCTTCCCCGCGGACACCGATGCCAGGCTCGGTCGCCTCAGCGGCGTGGTCGCCGGAGGCTTCGCCTGGCGCGTCACTGCGGCACCGCCGCCCAAGGGTGGCCCGCGGGCTAGCGAGGCTCTTGCGCCTGTGGTGGCGGCTTCACCCGGCTTCGTGTCGGCCGCTGATGTGCGCCTGCAGCAGGGGCGTGCATTCGACGCCTTCCACGACCGCAGCCATTCGAGGGTGGCCCTGATCGGCAAGGCGGCCGCGCGTCAGCTCGGGATCACGTCATTGGCGGGGTCCCCGGCCGTATTCCTCGGCGACCAGGGCTGGACAGTCATCGGGATCATCGACTCCACCGAGCGCAGCCCCGAACTCCTGCTCGACGTCGTGGTCCCGTCCGGATCCGCGTTGGCCGCTTGGGGGCAACCGGGGCCGGGTTCCGACCCCCACATCCTGGCGGAGACCGTCGCTGGCGCGGCGCCGCAGGTCGCGCAGCAACTGGCGCTGTCCCTGCGCCCCGATGCCCCGGAGGCGATCCGGGTCGTCCCGCCGCCGGATCCGCAGACGCTGCGCAGGTCCGTCAGCAACGACTTCACGGCGATGCTCGCCGGGCTGGCCGCCATATGCCTGTTCGTGGGCGGCGTCGGAATCGCCAACACGTCGCTAGTATCGGTGATCGAGCGCACGCCGGAACTGGGGCTGCGGAGGGCGCTGGGGGCCAGGCCAAAGCATGTGGCGTACCAGGTTTGGGCCGAGGCGACTCTCATCGGCACCCTCGGGAGCGTCGTCGGCACGGCTCTGGGAATCGTGGTTGTGGTCGTGGTCTGTCTGAGCCAGCAGTGGACGCCGATCGTGTCGCCGCAACTCCTGATCGTCGCTCCCGTTCTCGGGGTCGTCACGGGCTTGCTGGCGGGGCTCTACCCAGCCGTCCGTGCGGCGAAGGTGGAGCCCGCGAGCGCGTTGAAGCGTTGAAGCCACCCCTTGTCCGGCGAACCGACGCGACCGGACACCTCCCCGGCTTGCCAGACCAGTCGGTCAGGTTCGGCGCAGTCCCCTGCCCTGCGTTCTTGGGTCGACCCGGTCGGGGCGGTTCAT
>DAOMFH010000126.1:0-5962 GCA_035429705.1 Actinomycetota bacterium | reverse complement strand
CGTGGAGATCCCGCTGCAGGCCTACTTCCGGATCAACACCGAGAACATGGGGCAGTTCGAGCGCACCCTGATCATCGTCGACGAGGGTGCCTACGTGCACTACGTCGAGGGCTGCACCGCGCCGATCTACACCAGCGACTCGCTGCACTCAGCGGTCGTGGAGATCATCGTCAAGAAGGACGCCCGCTGCCGGTACACCACCATCCAGAACTGGTCGAACAACGTCTACAACCTGGTCACCAAACGCGCGTTCGCCCAGCAGGGCGCGACCATGGAGTGGGTCGACGGCAACATCGGCTCGAAGGTAACGATGAAGTACCCGGCGATCTGGCTGATGGGCGAGCACGCGAAGGGCGAGACCCTCTCGGTGGCCTTCGCCGGCGAGGACCAGCATCAGGACGCCGGCGCCAAGATGGTGCACGCGGCGCCGAACACCTCGTCGACGATCGTGTCGAAGTCGGTGGCCCGTTCCGGGGGCCGCACCTCCTACCGCGGCCTGATCCAGGTGAATCCAGGGGCGAAGGGTGCGAAGTCCACGGTGCGCTGCGACGCATTGCTGGTCGACGACATCAGCCGGTCGGACACCTACCCGTACAACGACATCCGTGAGGACGACGTCTCGATGGGCCACGAGGCGACCGTCTCGAAGATCGGGGCCGACCAGTTGTTCTACCTCATGTCCCGCGGCATGACCGAGGACGAGGCGATGGCGATGATCGTGCGCGGTTTCGTCGAGCCGATCGCCCGCGAGTTGCCGATGGAGTACGCCCTGGAACTCAACCGCCTGATCGAACTGCAGATGGAAGGAGCGGTCGGCTGATGGGCGAGGTTTCGATGTCCGGCCTGCGGTCCTACGACGTGGCCGATTTCCCCATGCCCACGGGACGGGAGGAGGTGTGGCGGTTCGCCCCGCGCACCGCACTCAAGCCGTTGCTGGACGACGCCCCCGCCGGGGGCCACCTGGAGTGGAAGACGACGCTGCCCGCCGGGGTGACACTGCGGGAGATCAGCGCAGAGGAAGCCCGGGAGCGGGCGGCCAGCGCCCCGGTGGACCGGATCTCGGCACTGACCGCCAAGCACGCCGGCGCGGCGATGCTGCTGGAGATCCCGGCTGGGTCCGAACCCCCGGTGCCGGTCGTTCTCGACCTGCACGGCAACGGTCGCGACCCGGTGGTCTGGGGGCAGATCCTGGTGGAGGTGGGTGCGGGCGCGCGGGCCACTGTGGCGATCCGGCATTTCGGCTCTGCGCAGTACTCGGGCAACGTCTCCGTGGTCGTCGGTGACGGTGCGAGCCTCGAGTTCGTCTCGGTCCAGAGTTGGGCCGACGACGCCGTGCATGCCGGCCACATCGCCACCCGGCTCGGCCGCGACGCGAATCTGCGGTCCGTGGTGGTCACCCTCGGCGGGGAGGCGATCCGACTGGTGCAGACCGTGGACTTCGCCGGGCCCGGCGGGGACGCGGATGTGCGCGGACTGTACTTCGCCGATGCCGGGCAGCGTTTCGAGCACCGTTCCTTCGTCGATCACGATCAGCCGCACTGCAAGTCGAACGTCGTCTTCAAGGGCGCGCTGCAGGGCCGGGGGGCGCGCAGTGTGTGGGTCGGCGACGTCCTGATCCAACCGGCGGCGGTGGGCACCCAGACCTACGAGGTCAACCGCAACCTGCTGCTGGACGACGGACCCCGGGCCGACTCGGTGCCGAACCTGGAGATCCTCACCGGCGATGTCGTCGGTGCCGGACATGCCAGTGCCACCGGGCGGTTCGACGAGGAGCAACTGTTCTACCTGCGCTCCCGCGGGATCCCGGAGGCGCAGGCCCGCCGGCTCGTGGTGCTCGGCTTCTTCGCCGATGTGCTCGACAGCATCGACGTCCCCATGATCCGCAGCGAGCTGATGCGGTCCGTGGAGGCCGAACTCGGCTACGACGGGGACGCGGCGCATGAATAGCGCGTCGCTGCGGCTGGCCGACCTGCGCAACGGCCGGCCCCGCCGGATCGTCGTGGACGGCGTCGCGGTAGCGGTGGTGCGCGTGGGCGACGAGGTGTTCGCCGTGGACGATATCTGCACCCACGCCGAGGTCTCCCTGTCCGAGGGGGAGGTCAGCGGTTGTCAGATCGAGTGCTGGCTGCACGGCTCCCGCTTCGACCTGCGCACCGGAGAGCCGTCGGGGCCGCCGGCGTTCGAACCAGTGAAGACCTATCCAGTCCAGATCGACGGGCAGGGCGACCAGGCGGTCGTCCTCGTGGCCGTCACAGAGGAGGCACGATGAGCGAATTGAAGATCCAGGACCTGCATGTGGAGGTCGAGTCGGAGTCCGGATCGACTGAGATCCTGCGCGGGGTGGACCTGACCGTCAGCAGTGGCCAGACCCACGCGATCATGGGTCCGAACGGCTCCGGGAAGTCCACGCTGGCCTACGCGTTGGCCGGGCATCCGGCCTACACCGTCACCGGCGGAACCGTCACCATGGACGGCCACGACCTGCTGGCGATGGGTGTGGACGAGCGGGCCCGGGCCGGGCTGTTCCTGGCGATGCAGTATCCGGTGGAGGTGCCGGGCGTGTCGGTGTCGAACTTCCTGCGCAGCGCGGTGACCGCGGTGCGCGGTGAAGCCCCCGCCCTGCGTCACTGGCTCAAGGAGATGCGGGCGGCGATGGCGTCGCTCAACGTCGACCCTTCGTTCGCCGAGCGCAGTGTTAACGAGGGCTTCTCCGGCGGTGAGCGCAAGCGCCACGAGATCCTGCAGATGGAACTGCTGAACCCGAGGTTCGCGATCCTGGACGAGACCGACTCGGGGCTGGACGTCGATGCGCTCAAGGTGGTTTCCGAGGGAGTCAACCGGGTGCGGGCCTCCGGGGAGGTGGGCATGATCCTGATCACCCACACCTCGCGGCTGTTGCGCCAGATCCCGGTGGAGTTCGTCCACGTCATGTGGCAGGGCCGGATCGTGGCCGAGGGTGGCCCGGAACTGGCCGAGCAGATCGAGACCGACGGCTACGAGCGCTTCACCGGAGTGGGGGTCGCCGGATGACCCAGCTGGACGTCAGCACGCTGCGCAAGGATTTCCCGATCCTGACGCGCACCGTGCGCGGCGACCGGCATTTGGTGTACCTGGACTCGGGGGCGACCTCGCAGAAGCCGTATGCGGTGCTCGACGCCGAGCGGGAGTTCTACGAGGTGCACAACGCTGCGGTGCACCGGGGCGCGCATCAACTGGCCGAGGAGGCCACCGACGCCTACGAGCAGGCACGCCGGACGATCGCCGGCTTCATCGGCGGCCAGCCCGGGGATCTGGTGTTCACCCGCAACGCCACCGAGGCGTTGAACATCGTGGCCTACGCCTTCACCAATTCGACCCTGGCCGGTGGGCCGGCCCGCTTCGTGCTGGGGCCGGGCGACGAGATCCTGGTCTCGGAGATGGAGCACCACGCGAACCTCGTTCCCTGGCAGCAGGTCGCGCAGCGCACCGGGGCCACGCTGCGGTGGTTCTCGGTGACAGACGACGGCCGGCTGGACCTGGACCCCGCGCTGGTCACCGAGCGGACCCGGGTGGTGGCGATCACCCACCAGTCGAACGTGCTCGGCACGATCAACCCGGTCGCCCGGGTGGCGGAACTCGCGCACTCCGTGGGGGCCATCTGCGTGGTGGACGCCTGTCAGTCGGTACCCCACATGCCGGTTGACGTGAACGAACTGGGCGCGGACTTCCTGGCCTTCAGCGGGCACAAGATGCTCGGTCCCACTGGAGTGGGTGCCCTTTGGGGCCGCGCCGAACTGCTGGCGGACATGCCGCCCATGCTGACCGGTGGGTCGATGATCGAGCAGGTGTTCATGGACCACTCCACGTTCGCGAAGCCGCCGCAGCGTTTCGAGGCGGGCGTTCCGAACATGGCGCAGGCGGTCGGGCTGGCCGCGGCGTGCGACTACCTGGACGGCGTGGGCCTGGATGCGATCCACGATCACGAGGTGCACCTGACCGGGCTGACCATCGCCGGGCTCACCGCACTGCCCGGCGTGCGGATCATCGGACCGACCGACCTGACCGACCGGGGCGGGGCGGTCTCGTTCGTGGTCGAGGGGATCCATTCCCACGATCTGGGGCAGGTTCTGGACGACTCCGGCGTTGCCGTGCGGGTCGGGCACCACTGCGCGTGGCCGCTGCACCGCCGGTTCGGCATCCAGGCGACCACCCGGGCCAGTTTCCACCTGTACAACGACGAGGACGACGTCGCGGCCCTGATCGCGGCGACCGGCCGGGCCCTGGAGTTCTTCGGATGAACCTCGAGACGCTCTACCAGGAGATCATCCTGGACCACTACCGCAATCCCCGCGGCAAGGGCCTGCGCGAGCCGTTCGGCGCGCAAGTGCACCACGTCAACCCGACCTGCGGCGACGAGATCACGCTGCGGGTGGATATCTCCGATGGTGTCGTCCGGGACGTCTCCTACGACGCGACCGGTTGTTCCATCTCGCAGGCCTCCACGTCGGTGATGTACGAGTTGCTGGCGGGGCACTCGCTGGACGAGGTGTGGCCGGTGCTCGACGCGTTCGTGCACCTGATCGAGGGCCGCGGGAAGGTCGAGCCCGACGAGGACGTTCTGGGGGACGGAATCGCGTTCGCCGGGGTGGCGTCCTACCCCGCCCGGGTCAAGTGTGCCCTCTTGGGCTGGATGGCGTTCAAGGACGCGACGCTGCAGGCATTGGGAAAGGAGTTCGCATGAGTGTGACCGTCGAGGAGCTCACCGAGCGGATGCGCGACGTGGTCGACCCGGAACTGGGAATCAACGTCGTGGATCTCGGGCTCGTCTATGGGGTCCATGTCGAGGAGGACGAGAGCGCCACCATCGACATGACCCTGACATCGGCGGCGTGCCCGCTGACCGACGAGATCGAGGACCAGACGCGCGTGGCCCTGTCGGATGTGGTCAGCGACTTCCGGATCAACTGGGTGTGGATGCCGCCGTGGGGTCCGGACAAGATCACCGACGAGGGACGCGAGATGCTGCGGGCGCTGGGGTTCAACGTCTAGTCCCGCCACGCTCACGACCCGGTTGTGTGAGCTGCTGCGCAGCCCCGACAGCCGGTTGTCGCCCGTGCTGACGGGTTTGCGACAGTGGACGCTGTGATCCAGGCCTCCGACATCGAGTTGCGCGCCGGCGCCCGGTTGCTCATGTCCGGGGCGGACCTGCGCGTGGGGCCCGGGGATCGCATCGGGCTGGTCGGACGCAACGGCGCGGGCAAGACCACGCTGATGAAGGTGCTGGCCGGGCTCGACCAGCCCGCGGCCGGAAGCGTCACCCGCGGGGAGGTCGGATACCTGTCGCAGGACCCGGCAGCCGCGGACGGCCAGCAGAGTGCACTGGCCCGGATCATGAGTGCCCGCGGACTCGATGCCGCGGTGGCACGCATGCAGCGCCACGCCGCCCGGATGCAGGATCCCCGGAAGCGGGACGAGGCCATGCGCCGCTACGCGAGTGCCGAGGCGGAGTTCCTCGCGCAGGGGGGGTACTCGGCAGAGGCCGAGGCGCTGGCCGTGGCCGACGGCCTGGGTTTGTCCGCGGAGCATCTGGCCAGGGCGCTGGGCACTCTGTCGGGTGGTCAGCGTCGCCGGGTGGAACTGGCCCGCATCCTGTTCGGCGGTGGGGGAGTGCTCCTGCTCGACGAGCCGACCAACCACCTCGATGCCGATTCCATCGCCTGGCTGCGCGGCTTCCTGAGCAACTACCCGGACGGGGTGGTGGTGATCTCCCACGACGTCGGACTGCTGCGTGAGGTCGTCAACCGGGTGGCCCACCTCGACGCCAACCGGTGCCGGCTGGAGGTGTACAACCTGGGCTGGGACGCCTACCAGCGGCAGGTGGAGGTGGATGCCCGCCGGCGTCGCCGGGAGCAGGCCAATGCCGGCAAACAGGCCGAGGCGCTGCGCAGCCAGGCTGAACGGATGCGGGCCAAGGCGACCAAGG
>DAOMFH010000125.1:0-5996 GCA_035429705.1 Actinomycetota bacterium | reverse complement strand
GCCATGATGCCCTTGAAGGACGGGTAGCGCGGCTCGTTGATCTTCTCCACGACCGACACGACCGCCGGAGTGCTGGCCTCGACCACGTCGTACCCGTAGTCGGTGACCCGGTTCGCCTTCACGGTGCCGTCACCGGGAGCTTCCACCTTGCTGGCAAAGGTGAGTTGCGGCAGGCCCAGCCGCTCGGCCACCATCGCCGGGAGCACACTCATCCGGGCATCGGTGGACTCGGAGCCGAAGATCACCAGGTCGGCCCCCCGGCCCTCGAGCACCTTGGCGATGGCCAGGGAGGTCGCGACCGCGTCGGACCCGGCCAGGCCGTCGTCGAGGATGTGGATGCCGGAGGCCGCGCCCATGCTGAGGGCCTTCTTGATCGTCTCGGTGGACTGTTCCGGGCCCATGCACAGCACGATGGCCTCGCCACCGGTCGCCTCGGCGATCTTCAGGGCTTCCTCGACGGCGTACTCGTCGAGTTCGTTCATGACGCCGTCCACGGAGGCCCTGTCCAGGGTCTTCGTGGCAGGGTCGAGCTTCTTCTCCGACCAGGTGTCGGGAACCTGCTTGACGCAGACGACGATCTTCATGGGTGCGGTCGACCTCCTCGGGTGCGCTTGACCGGTGCCGTCAAACGGGCACTCGGACCCTATGTTACTGGCCAGTAGCGGTCGCGGGGGACCTGGCCCCCCGCCCAGCGCCACCGCCGGTACCCCTTGATCGTAGCCTGAGATGCGTGCCCTCCCACCTGCCGCTGACCGGAGAGCGCACCGTGCCCGGAATCGCCCGGGAGCAGTACTGGTTCGCCCGGCACGAGGTCGCCTACCGCTGGCTGGCACCGCGGTGCTCGGGCCGGCGGGTCGTGGAGGCCGGATCCGGGGAAGGCTACGGAGCACAGATCCTGCGGACGGCCGGGGCCGAGGTGATCGCCGTCGACTACGACCGCAGCGCCATCGAGCACAGCGCCCGCACCTACCCACTGCCGCACGTGCAGGCCAACCTGGCGGCTCTGCCGTTCGGCCGGGTGGACGCGGTGGTCAGCCTGCAGGTCATCGAACACCTCTGGGATCTGCGCGGATTCCTGGCCCAGGCCCGCCGGATCGCCGACTGGACCTGCCTGAGCACGCCCAACCGGCTGACGTTCTCCCCTGGCCTGGCCCGCGGCGCGAAGCCGACCAACCCGTTCCACGTCGAGGAGTTCGACGCCGAGCAACTCGACGGGCTGTTGCGCACTGCGGGATTCACACGCGTCGAGATGCTGGGCGTGCACCATGCCGCCCGGCTCAACGCCCGGCCCGCCTTGATCGCCGAGCAGGTGGCGGCCGCGATCACCGGACACTGGCCGGCCGAACTCGAACAGTTCGTCGCCGGGGTGTCCGCCGAAGACTTCGTCGTCTCCGGCAACGATCCCGACAGCAGCCTCGACCTGCTGGTGGTCGCCTCGTGATCGGGCGCTTCGCGCTGGTGCTGCACACCCACCTTCCCTGGCTGCGCGGGCACGGCCGGTGGCCGGTTGGCGAGGAGTGGCTGTACCAGGCGATCGCGACCAGCTACGTCCCGGTCCTGGACACCCTGCGGGCGCTGGCACGGTCCGGACACAGCGAAATGGTCACGGTCGGCATCACTCCGGTGCTGGCCGCCCAACTCGACGACCCCCAGTGCTTGCAGGGGGCGCGTGCCTGGGTGTCCGACTGGCTGTGGCGCACCCGCGAACTGGCGGAGTACGACCGGCCCGCGGCGGCCCGGGAAGCCCGACAGGCCCGCTACGTGCTGGCCGCTCTGGAGGGACGCTACCGGGCCGGTTTCTCACCGGCCCTGCGGGAACTGGCCGACGCGGGCGTGATCGAACTGCTTGCGGGCCCGGCCGCACACCCGTTCCAGCCGCTGCTGGATCCGCGCGCGGCGGCATTCAGTCTGCGCACGGGGCTCGACGAGCACACCGTTCGCTTCGGCGCGCCGGCGGCCGGGATCTGGGCACCCGAATGCGGCTACCGTCCGGGGCTCGAACACATCTACGCCGAGCACGGGGTCGGGCACTTCCTGATCGACGGTCCGACGATGCTGCACGTGGGCCGGCCGACCCACAGCGCCTGGACGGTCGCGGACACAGACGTCGTCGCGTTCGGCCGCGACCTGGACGTCACCTACCGGGTGTGGTCGCCGCGCAAGGGGTACCCGGGGCATCGTGAGTACCGCGATTTCCACGTCGTGGACGACCTCGGCTTCCGCACCCGCCGGGTGACCTCGGCGGCGGTCCACGGACCCGACAAGGCCCCTTACGACGAACAGGCTGCCCGAGCTGCCGTGGAACGCGACGCCCGTGACTTCGTACAGGTCGTGCGCGACCGGCTGATCGCCCTGTCCGAGCAGCGGGCGGACCCGCTGGTCGTAGCCGCCTACGACACCGAACTGTTCGGTCACTGGTGGCACGAGGGCCCGCTGTGGCTGCACCGGGTCCTGGCGCTACTGCCGGAAGCCGGCGTCCGGGTCACCACGCTGGCGGCCGCCCGGGACGATGTCGCGGGCAGGATCGACCCGGAGCCGGGCTCCTGGGGAAGCGGCAAGGACTTCCGGGTCTGGGCCGGGCCGGAGGTCGCTGAGATGGTCGACGACAACGAGGACCTGGTGCGTCGCTGGCTGAAACTGGCCGACGGCGGCCGGCCGGACGATCGCCACGTGGACCTCGCCACCCAAGCCCTGCTGGCCTTGTCCAGCGACTGGGCGTTCATGGTCAGCAAGGACAGTGCCGCCGGCTACGCCCGCCAGCGGCACGACGGGCACCACGGCGCGTTCCAGCGCATCGCGCACGCGATCGAGACCGGCCGGCCCGCGTTGCCTCTGCCGGAGCGGCCGTTCCCGCACCTGGATCCCCGGCTGCTCTGAATGCACGTCGTCCACCTGTCCTGGGAGTACCCGCCGCTCGTCTACGGCGGCCTCGGCCGTCACGTGCACGCCCTGGCCGAGGCGCAGGCGGCACGCGGTGACCGGGTCACCGTGGTGACTCAAGCAGCCATGCCCCCCCGGGACCCGCAGCCCGAGTCAGCCGTCGAAGTGCTGTCAGTGCCGCCCACCGGCCCGTTCCCGTACCACCTGCCCTCCCTGCACACCTGGGTGGGGCAGCTGGATCACCAGATCGGGCGGGCGGCCGCGGGCCTGGGGCGGGCCGACGTGGTGCATGCCCACGACTGGGTGGTCGGCCGGGCGGGGCGGGTCGCCTCCGACGCGCTGGGCGTGCCGTTGATCGCGACGGTGCACGCGACCGAGGCCGGCAGGCACGCGGGGTGGCTGCCCGACGACGTGTCGCGCGGCGTTCACCTGGTGGAGCAGTGGCTGGTGGACGAGGCCGACGAGGTCATCGTCTGCTCCCACTCCATGGCCGGGGAGGTGATTCGCGGCCATCACGTGAGCGGTGAGCGGCTCACCGTGATTCCCAACGGCATCAATGCCCCCGCGTACCGGCGTTCGCAGCCCGTTCCGGCCGGTCTGCTCACCGGGTCCCCCCGGTTGAGCTTCGTCGGACGCCTGGAGTGGGAGAAGGGGGTTTTCACCACGGTGGCAGCGATGCCGGCCGTCATCGAGCGACATCCCGGAACCCGGCTGCGCATGGTGGGCACCGGCGGGCAGACCGAGAACCTGAGACGAGCGATCCGGCAGGCCGGCCTCGAGTCGCACATCGAACTGCTGGGACACGTCGACGAGACCACCCTGCACGCCGTCTACAGTTCCTCGGACCTGGTGCTCGCGCCGAGCTCCTACGAGCCGTTCGGCATCGTGGCACTGGAGGCCGCCGCCCTCGGCGCGCCGCTGGTGGTGGGCGACACCGGCGGACTGGCGGAGTTCGTGACCGATGAACGGGGCCGCCGTTGCCGGCCCAACGACCCGGCGGATCTCGCCCGGCAGATCCTGGCGGCCCTGGCCGATCCGGCCGGAACCCAGCGGCGCAGCCGGGCCGCCGCGGCCGCTCTCCACGAGTACAGCTGGACGCGGATCGCCGAACTCACCCGCGCGGTGTACCAGCGAGCGGCACGGCATCCCCGGCCGCCCCGGGTGATCAGGGCCCCGCCCAGTCCGGTCTGGGACTGACGCGACGGGCTACCTACGCCTACCGGTAGTCGCGCGCGCGGGCCGAACTCGCGTAGGAGCCCAGGTCGATCAGGAAGGCCAGTCCGACGAAGAACCAGGTGAACCCGGTCACCTCACCCAACCACCAGTTCAGCAGCACGTAGGACAGTGTCGTGTAGGGCAGGAAGATCAGCCCCAGCAGCGGCGCAACCCACTCACCATGGAAAGCGCGCTGCACGGTGTCGCCGAACAGCCAGAGCAGGACCAGTGAGATGCGGGGGAAGAACGCACCGAGCGCTACTGCGAAACAACCACACATCCTGGGCCTCCACTTTCAGCGAGAACTCAACCAGCCCATCATGTCTACCACTGCCCCGTAATCCCGGGTCGCGTCCTCGAGCGTGTCTGCGATGCAGGTGACCCCCACCTTCCCGTACTCGGACAGGGCGCCCAGCATGTGGAACACGCAGCCGGTCTGCGAAACCGGGTCGAACACCAGTCGGGCGGCGACGGCCGCGTCGAGGAGATCCTGCACCGAGATTCCCCGGTACTGGTCGGAGCGCAGGTTGTCGGTGGCGTAATAGCACTTCCGGGCTCCGGCGCCGGATCGGAACTCACCGGATTCCTCCTCGTACCGGCCCTCGGTGATGACCGACAGCACCAGCATCGGGTGGGTGGTACCGCCCTGCCGCAAATTGATCTCGATGGCGCAAAGGCGGTCCCCTGCCTCCACGAAGTCGACCGCGAACCGGCCGCGGGCACCGAGTCGCTGCAGCACCTCCCCGACGCGCAGGGTGGCGTCTTGCACCCGCTGCCGGTAGTGCTGCGCGGCCGGGAATGTGGAGCCTTCGAACACCTGCCCGCTGACCCCGCCCAGCACCTGGTCGTGGGTGGACAGCGCCAGCAGCGTTCCCGGTGGCCCGATGTACCCCTGCCCGGACGGCGATGCGCTGACTCCGTCGATGAACTCCTCCACGATGCCGCCCATCACCTCGAACCGGGCGCTGAAGGAATCGAAAGTCTCAGCCGGAGCTTCGCACTTCAGGTGTTCCGGCAGGGCCGCACGGATGGCCGCCTCGTCCTCACCGTGCTCGTACCGGTAGAGCGCATTGCCCTCCCCCGAGAATCCCTCCTCCAATTTCACCACGCCGGTGTGCAGGTGCGGGTACCGTCGTTTGAGGTCGGCCAGCGATGCCGCCACCTCGTCCATGTTGTGCAGGTGCTCGAATCCGGCGGGCAGGTCGATGCCCGCAGCCCGGAACACCTCGCGACTGCCGGACTTGGAACCCAGGTGATCCAGATCCGGCGGATTGCCCAGCAGCGGGATGCCGAGTTCCGTGGCCAGCCTGCGCTCGAGCGAGGTGGTGTTCATGCACACCAGCGCCGCGGCCCAGGAGCGGTCGATCGCCTCCCGGATCTCCCGCAGGCGCCCAGGACGCTCCAGCAGTTTCTCGCTGAGCGGGCGATGCGACAGGTCGTCGCAATTGATCATCGTCAGCCGTGGCCGGGAGTTCGAGGCGGGCACGCCGGGGATCAGGTCCAGGTAGTACTCGACGACCACATCGGAGATGGGGGCGCTGGAGCAGAAGATCACATGCATCTGTGGGCCGTGCAACTGCAGGAGCATGGCCAGCAGCCGCTCCTCGTAGTGCTCCACGCCGACCACATTGCGCAGGAGTTGCTGGTCGAAGGACATGCTCGGGACCACGACCAGGCACTGCGGGACCGAGGTGTCGGCCAGGAACGATCGCGCCATGTCCGGCAAGGCGGACTGCAGGGCGTCAAAGCGGGGGCGCCCAGTCATGCGCATCAGAGTAGCCCCAATCGGTTCGCAGTTGAATTCGGTCGTCGCAACCTGATGCGCTGGGTGGCGGGGTCGCTGGGTGCGGGTCTTCGCGGGCTATGGGCCGGTGGTCCCGGGACCCGCTCCTTCGGGTTCG
>DAOMFH010000124.1:0-6096 GCA_035429705.1 Actinomycetota bacterium | reverse complement strand
CAGGTCCGGGCAGGCGGCGTAGCCGAAGGAGAACCGCTCCCCGCGGTACTTCTGTTTGAGGATCCCGGTGATGTCCGGGGCATCGTCGGCACCGATCCCCAGCTCCGACCGGACCCGGGCGTGCCAGTACTCGGCCAGCGCCTCGGCCAACTGCACCGACAGGCCGTGCAACTCCAAGTAGTCGCGATACGAGTTGTTCTCGAACAGGTCTGCGGTGACCTCGCTCACCCGAGAGCCCATGGTCACGATCTGCAGCCCGATGACGTCGTCGACGTCTGCGCGGACGTAGTCGGCCAGACACAGATGACGCCCACGGCGCTGGCGGGGGAACTCGAACCGGGCCACCGCAGTGCCCGGGTCGTCTGGCGAGCCGATGACGATCGCGTTCCCGTCGGCCCGCGCCGGCCAGTATCCGTAGACCACCGCGGCCTCCAGCAGGCTCTCGCTGGCCAGCCGGCTCAGCCAGGAGCGCAGCCGCGGCCGGCCCTGGGTCTCGACGAGTTCCTCGTAGTCCGGGCCGGTCTTGCCCGGGCTGAGCCCCCACTGGCCCCGGAACAGGGCCCGTTCGTCGAGGTAGGCGACGTAGTCCTTCAGCGCGATGCCTTTGACGACCCGGGAGCCCCAGAACGGCGGGGTCGGCACGGGCGTGTCGCGTGCGACGTCGGAGACCGCATCCGGGTCCTCCGGGGCCAACGGGCGGGGGGTCGCCCGCACCCGCCGGGTCCGGCGCTCCGGCAGAGCCGCACCGGCATCGCCACGCTTGACCGCCATCACCGCGTCCATCAGCGCCAGGCCTTCGAAGGCATCCTTGGCGTACCGGACCTCCCCCGCGAAGAACTCCGCGAGATCCTGCTCGACGAACGCCCGGGTCAGCGCGGCACCGCCCAGCAGCACCGGGGTGTCCACGCCCCGGGAGTTCATCTCCTCGAGGTTCTCCTTCATGATCACGGTGGACTTCACGAGCAGGCCGGACATCCCGATGGCGTCGGCCCTTTGCTCCTGGGCGGCCTGCAGGATCGCGCTGATCGGCTGTTTGATGCCGATGTTCACCACGCTGTAGCCGTTGTTGCTCAAGATGATGTCGACCAGGTTCTTGCCGATGTCGTGCACGTCGCCCTTGACGGTGGCCAGCACGATCGTGCCCTTGCCCGACTCGTCGGTCTTCTCCATGTGCGGTTCGAGGTGGGCGACCGCTGCCTTCATCACCTCGGCGCTCTGCAACACGAACGGAAGCTGCATCTCACCGGCTCCGAACAGTTCTCCGACTGTGCGCATGCCTGGCAGCAGCACATCGTTGACGATCCCGAGAGCGGGCATGTCCCGCAGCGCCTCGTCGAGGTCGTCGGTCAGACCCTTGGCCTCGCCGTCGATCACCCGCCTTTGCAGTCGTTCCACCAGTGGCAGTCCGGCCAGTTCGTCCGCGCGGTCGGCGGTCACGCTCTTGGCGTCGGAGAAGACCTCCAGGAAGTGGGTGAGCGGATCGTGGACCAGGGCTCCGTCATCGTCGTACCGGCGCCGGTCGTAGACCAGGTCGAGTGCCGCCTCGCGCTGCTCGTCGCTGATCCGGTTCATCGGCAGGATCTTCGAGGCATGCACGATCGCGCTGTCCAGCCCCGCGGCGACGCACTCGTGCAGGAATACGGAGTTGAGCACCTGGCGCGCGGCCGGGTTCAGCCCGAAGGACACATTGGAAACCCCCAGGACGGTGTTGACGTCGGGGTAGCGCCGCTTGAGCTCCCGGATGGCCTCGATCGTCTCGATGCCGTCGCGGCGGGTCTCCTCCTGACCGGTCGCGATCGGGAAGGTGAGGGTGTCGACCAGGATGTCCGAGACGGCCATCCCGTAGTTGCGCGTCAGGTCCTCGATCAGCCGGGTGCCCACGCTGACCTTCCAGTCCCTCGTGCGCGCCTGCCCCTGCTCGTCGATCGTCAGCGCCACAACGGCCGCCCCGTGCTCCTGCACCAGCGGCATGACCCGCCGGAACCGGGATCCGGGCCCGTCGCCGTCCTCGTAGTTGACGGAGTTCACGATCGCCCGCCCGGCGAGGCGCTCCAGGCCTGCTCTCACCACCTCCGGCTCGGTGGAGTCGAGCATGACCGGCAGCGTGGTGGCGGTGGCCAGCCGTGCGGTGAAATCGGCCATGTCCGCGGTGCCGTCCCGGCCGACGTAGTCGATGCACACGTCCAGCACGTGGGCGCCGTCGCGCTCCTGGTCACGGGCGATCTGCACGCACTCCTCCCAGTCCTGGGCGAGCATGGCCTCCCGGAACGCCTTGGAGCCGTTGGCGTTGGTCCGCTCCCCCACGGTCAGGAACGTGGCCTCCTGCCGAAGTGGCACCGAGTGGTACAGCGAACTCACCGACGGCGGCGAGGCGGGACTGCGGTCCACGCGGCCGTGGCCGTGCAGGCGCTCGACGACCTGCCGGAGGTGCTCCGGAGTGGTGCCGCAGCAGCCCCCGATCAGGTTCAGGCCGTAGTCGGCGACGAACGTCTCGTGGGCGTCGGCGAGTTCGCCCGGCGTCAGCGGGTAGCGCGCGCCGTCCGGGGTGAGTTCGGGCAGCCCGGCGTTGGGCATGCAGGTCAGCAGCACCGACGCGTGACGGCTGAGGTGGCGCAGGTGCTCGCTCATCTCGGCCGGGCCGGTGGCGCAGTTCAGGCCGATCGCGTCGATCCCCAACGGCTGCAGCGCGGTGAGGGCCGCGCCGATCTCCGAGCCGAGCAGCATCGTGCCGGTGGTCTCCACGGTGACGCTGACCAGGATCGGCACCCGGCGGCCGGCCTGCGCCATCGCGTCATGGCTGGCCAGCACGGCGGCCTTGGCCTGCAGGAGGTCCTGGCTGGTCTCGATGAGCACGGCGTCCACGCCGCCTTCGAGCATGCCGGCCACCTGCTCGCCGTAGGCGCCGCGCAGAGCCGCGAAGGGTGCGTGACCCAGGGTCGGCAGTTTCGTTCCGGGCCCCACCGAGCCCAGGACGTAACGCGGATGATCCTTGGACGACCAATCCCGGGCGGCCTCCGCGGCGATCTGCGCCCCGGCGCGGGCGAGTTCCCGGATCCGGTGCTCGATGCCGTACTCCCCCAGATTGGCCAGGTTCGCCCCGAACGTGTTGGTCTCGACGGCGTCCACGCCCACTTCGAAGAAGGCGTCGTGCAGCGAGCGCACGATCTCCGGGCGGGTGACGTTGAGCACCTCATTGCAGCCCTCATGGCCCTCGAAGTCGGCCAGGGTCAGGTCGTGCTCCTGCAGCATGGTCCCCGTGGCCCCGTCCGCGATCACGATCCGGCGTGACAGGGCGCTCAGCAAGTCCTCAGACATAGTGCGTCAAGCCTACGTGGCGGGTCGGTCAGTGCAGCCCGCCCGTCCGCCGGGTCACCCCTTATGGGCGCGGTAGCGTGCGGCCAGCGCGGCGGTGGACGAGTCCAGCCCTTCGGCCGGCAGCTCCGCCTGCAGCAGCGGTGCGATCCGCTGGGCCATCACCTTGCCCAGCTCCACGCCCCACTGGTCGAACGGGTTGATCCCCCACACCACGCCCTGCGTGAAGACGCTGTGCTCGTAGAGGGCCACCAGTCGGCCCAGGGTCCGCGGGTCGAGCCGTTCAGCCACGATCATCGAGGACGGCCGGTCCCCGGGCATGACCTTGTGCGCGACCAGTTCCGGCGGGGCGCCGTCGGCGGCCACCTCCTCGGCGGTCTTGCCGAACGCCATCACCGCGGACTGGGCGAGCACGTTGGCGACCAGCAGGTCGTGGTGGTCGGGGGCGTCGGCGGCGGGCAGCGGGGTGACCGGCTCCAGGAAGAACAGGAAGTCGCACGCCACGGTGGAAGTCCCCTGGTGGATGAGCTGGTAGAACGAGTGCTGCCCGTTGGTGCCGGGCTCCCCCCAGAAGATCGCCCCGGTCTGGGCGCCCACCGGCGTGCCGTCGGCCCGTACCGACTTGCCCAGCGACTCCATGGTGAGCTGCTGCAGGTACGCGGGGAAGCGCTTGAGGTACTGCTCGTAGGGCAGCACCGCGCAGGTCGGCAGGTCCAGGAAGTTCCGGTTCCAGACCGACAGCAGACCCATCAGCGCGGGCAGGTTCTGCCGGGTCGGCGCGGTCCGGAAGTGCACGTCCATCTCGTGGAAGCCGGCCAGCAGCTCCGCGAATCCCTCCGGGCCGATCGCGAGCATGGTGGACAGCCCGATCGCCGAGTCCATCGAGTAGCGCCCGCCCACCCAGTCCCAGAAGCCGAACATCTGCTCGGTGTCGATCCCGAACGCGGACACGGCTGCGGCGTTGGTGGACACCGCCACGAAGTGCTTCGCGACCGCCGAGTCGTCACCCAGCGCGTTGAGCAGCCAGGTGCGGGCGGAGTGCGCGTTGTTCATCGTCTCCTGGGTGGTGAACGTCTTGGAGGACACGATGAACAGTGTCTCGGCGGGGTCCAGGTCGATGACCGCCTCCACGAAGTCGGCTCCGTCCACGTTGGACACGTACCGGAACGTCAGATCCCGGCGGGTGTAGTGCTTGAGCGCTTCGTAGGCCATCACCGGGCCGAGGTCGGAGCCGCCGATGCCGATGTTGACGATGTTGCGGATCGGGCGGCCGGTGTGCCCGGTCCACTGCCCCGACCGGACGCTGCTGACGAAGGTGGCCATGCGGTCCAGGACCTCGTGCACGTCGGCGACGACGTCCTGGCCGTCGACCACCAGCTCGGCGTCGCGGGGCAGCCGCAGCGCGGTGTGCAGTACGGCCCGGTCCTCAGTGGTGTTGATGTGCCGGCCGGTGAACATGGCCTCCCGCTGCCCGTTGAGGTCCACCGCGTCGGCCAGTGCGACGAGCAGGTCGATCGTCTCGGCGCTGACCCGTTGTTTGGAGTAGTCGAGGGCCAGACCGGCGGCTTCCACCACCAGCTCGTCACCCCGGGTGGGATCGGCGGCGAAGAGCTCCCGCAGTGTTCCGGTGCGGTGGTTGGACAGTGCCTGCCAGGCGGCGGTCTGGGTGACGGTCATGGGTTCCTCCCAAGTGATCGGCGAGCGATCGCAGTCGGTTGTGGCCTACGTTCGACCCTAGTGAAGAAGTCCGCCGGATGGACCGGTGCGACCACCCCGGGAGGATCACATGGCCACGGAAACCCCGATGCAACTGGGCATGGTCGGACTGGGCCGCATGGGCGCCAACCTGGTGCGGCGGATCATGCGAGACGGGCACCAGGCGGTGGTGTACGACGTCTCGGCTGACGCCGTCGCTGCGCTGGAGTCAGAGGGGGCCACAGGCGCGACCGAACTGGCGGCGTTCGTCGCGAAGCTGCAGCGGCCGCGCAACGTGTGGATCATGGTTCCTGCCGGCCGGATCACCGAATCCGTCATCACCGAACTCGGCGGTCTGCTCGAACCGGGCGACGTCATCATCGACGGGGGCAACTCGTACTACCACGACGACATCCGGCACGCTGCCGCTCTCCAGGACAAGGGGATCCACTTCGTCGACTGTGGCACCTCCGGTGGCGTCTGGGGTCTGGAGCGCGGCTACTGCCTGATGATCGGCGGCCCGGACGAGGCCGTTGACCGGCTCACCCCGATCTGGCGCTCGATCGCTCCCGGGACCGGCGACATCGAACGCACCGCGGGACGCACCGGTGACTACGCGCCGGAGGAGGAAGGCTGGCTGCACTGCGGCGCCAACGGGGCCGGGCACTTCGTCAAGATGGTGCACAACGGCATCGAGTACGGTCTGATGGCCGCGTACGCCGAGGGGTTGAACATCCTCGCCAACGCCGACGCGGGCACGAAAGCCCGCACGCTCGACGCCGAGACCGCACCCATGGAGAACCCGAAGTTCTACCAGTACGACATCGACACAACCGCGGTCGCCGAGGTGTGGCGGCGGGGTTCGGTGGTCGCCTCCTGGCTGCTGGACCTCACGGCGATCGCACTGCAGGAAAGCCCTGGGCTCGAGGAGTTCAGCGGACGGGTCTCCGACTCGGGTGAGGGCCGGTGGACCTCCATGGCCGCCATCGACGAGGGCGTGCCTGCCCCGGTGCTGACCGCCGCCCTGTTCTCCCGTTTCGCCTCGCAGGGCAACGACTCGTTCGCGAACAAGGTGCAGTCCGCGATGCG
>DAOMFH010000123.1:0-6185 GCA_035429705.1 Actinomycetota bacterium | reverse complement strand
GAGTCACAGGCCTCAAAATCCTGGCAGTGTGGGTTCGAATCCCACCGAGGGCACCAGCACGCCTACTCGAGCACCATCCGGGCCTTGACGCTCTGGATGCGGGCCAGCACCCCGTTGATGTACCGGCCGGACTCGTCGGTCGACAGGTCGTTGGCCAGGCTCACCGCCTCGGACAGTGCCACCGCGTCCGGAACCTCACCCCACAGCAGTTCCCAGGTGCCCACGCGCAGGATGGCCCGGTCCACTGCCGGCATCCGATCCAGCGTCCAGCCCTGCGCGTACGTGGCCAGCGACTCGTCGATCTGCGCGCGGTGCGCCTCCACGCCGAGCACGATCTGCTCGGTGTAGGGGTTCACCGGCGTCTGCATGCGGGCACCCAGCGAAGCCAGGCCCTGGTCGCCGTCCTGGCCCCGCAGATCGCACTCGTAGAGGACCTCGACC
The DNA here is from genome assembly GCA_035429705.1 of Actinomycetota bacterium. GTDB lineage: Bacteria > Actinomycetota > Actinomycetes > S36-B12 > UBA10799 > JADKAV01. The sequence goes on along the minus strand of DAOMFH010000123.1, from coordinate 5,744 downwards.
GCGCGGCGCCGGGCCTTGCTGCGGGCCGCCACTAACCGGTCACGCGGCCCAGGTAGGAGCCGTCGCGGGTGTCGACCTTGATCCGCTCACCGGCGGAGAGGAACAGCGGAACCTGGATCTCGGCGCCGGTCTCCAGCCGGGCGGGCTTGGTGCCGCCGGTGGACCGGTCACCTTGCAGGCCCGGCTCGGTGTACTCGACAACGAGTTCGACGCTGGCGGGCAGCTCGATGTACAACGGCGTGCCCTCGTGCAGCGCGACGGTGGCCTCCTGGTTCTCCAGCAGGTACTTGACCATCTCGCCGACGATCGCCTCGGACACCGGGATCTGGTCGTATGTCGTGGCGTCCATGAAGATGTAGTCGCTGCCGTCGTTGTACAGGTAGGTCATCTGGCGGCGGTCCACGGTGGCCGTCTCCACCTTCACACCGGCGTTGAAGGTCTTGTCCAGCACCCTGCCCGACAAGACGTTCTTCAGTTTGGTGCGCACGAAGGCGCCGCCCTTGCCGGGCTTGACGTGCTGGAACTCCACCACGGACCACAACTGGCCGTCGAGTTTGAGCACCATGCCGTTCTTCAGGTCGTTGGTCGTCGCCACCGCTGTCCGTCTCCTATCCGACCCTCGCGAGATCGCGAGGGAAATCTGTGAGGATCTCCACGTTGTCGTCGAGCACGAGCACCGTGTCCTCGATGCGCACTCCACCCCGGTCGGGCAGATAGACGCCCGGTTCCACGGTCAGCGGATTCCGCGCTTCCACTGTATGTGTGGAGGTAGGCCCGAGGAACGGCGCCTCGTGGATCTGCAGGCCGACGCCGTGCCCGAGGCCGTGGCTGTAGTACTGGCCGAAGCCGGCCTCCTCGATCACCTCGCGGGCGGCCCGGTCCACCTGCTGACCGCTCGCACCGGGGGCCAGCGCACCGATCCCGGCCCGCTGCGCGGCGAGCACCACCGCATGGATCTCCGCCTGCCAGTCGAGTGGCTCGGCGGCGACGATGAAGGTCCGGGTGCAGTCGGAGTGATAGCCCTCGAACAGCGCCCCGAAGTCGATCTTCAGCAGGTCCCCGGCCGCGATGGGCCGGGTGGTGGGCTGGTGGTGCGGGATCGCGCTGTGGGGGCCAGCGGCCACGATGCTGTCGAACGCGCGGTCGCTGGCCCCGGCCTCGCCCATGAGCAGTTCCAGCCTGCGGGCCAGTGCGAGTTCGGTCATCCCCAGCCGCACGTCTTCCAGAAGGGCGGTCAGCGCCTGGATGCTGATCGCACTGGCCTGCCGCAGCAGCGCGATCTCCGCGTCATCCTTCACCGCGCGCAGCCCGGCGACATCCACCTCCACGGGTTCAAGGGCGATCTCGGGCACGTCCTCGCCGGCCTGCCGCCACCCGGCCACGGACATCCGGGCCGGGTCGAAACCCACCCTTGCGAGGCCGCGCTGGGCAGCCGCACCGAGCAGGTCGGTGAGCAGCTGCCTGGTCACGATCAGCTCGACGTCCGGGGCCTCCCGCCCCGCCTGCACGCGGTAGCGGCCGTCGGTGGCCAGGACCGCCGCGTCGGCGAGCACGAGCAGGGCGCCGTTCGATCCGGAGAAGCCCGACAGGTAGCGCACGTCCGGCAGGCCGGTGACCAGCAGCGCCTCACAGCCGGCCGCGGCCATCAGTTCCCGCAGCCGGTCGCGGCGGGCCGCGTGCGGGGCCATCAGCCGTCGCCCAATGCCAGCAGGGCGTCCACCGCGAGCAGGTAGGAGGTCGCGCCGAAACCGGCGATCGTGCCAGTGGCCACACCGGCGATCACCGATGTGTGGCGGAACTCCTCGCGCGCCGCCGGGTTGGAGATGTGCACCTCGATCAGCGGTGCGGTCAGCTGGGCCGCCGCGTCGCGCACCCCGTAGCTGTAGTGGGTGAACGCCGCCGGGTTGAGGATGACCGGCAGCCGGGCGTCGGCCGCCTCGTGCAGCCAGCCGATCAGTTCCGCCTCGCTGTCGGTCTGCCGGACGTCGGCCTCGACCCCCTTGGCGCGCGCGTACTGCACGATGGCCTCGCGCAACTGCGGCCAGGTTGTGGCACCGTACACGTCCGGCTCCCGGGTGCCGAGCCGGGCGAGGTTCGGCCCGTTGAGGACCAGGATTCTCATGGCTGAATCTCCGCATACGCGGCCACGACCAGCGCCGGGTCCGGGCCGATCAGCATCTCGGGGTGTCCCACGTCGGACAGTATGACGAATCGCAGTGTCTCCCCGCGGGTCTTCTTGTCCCGGCGCATCGTGTCCAGCAGCCGGTCGAAGGGCGCGTCGTAGGACGTCGGCAGCCCCACCGAGGACAGCACCCGCCGATGCCGTTCGACGACGTCGTCGGCCAAGCGCCCGGCCAGGCGGGCCAGTTCCGCGGCGTACACCATGCCCACCGAGATCGCCGGTCCGTGCCGCCAGCGGTAGCGTTCGTGGCGCTCGATCGCGTGGCCCAGCGTGTGCCCGTAGTTGAGCACCTCCCTTCCCAGGACGACTCCGATCTCCTCCCGGAAGTCGGCGGCCACCACGTCGGCCTTCACCTGGATCGCGCGAACCACCACCTCCCGCAGGCTCGCCGAGGCCGGGTCGAGGATGCCTTGCGGATCCTGCTCGACCAGCGCGAGGATCTCCGGGTCCGCGATGAACCCGGTCTTGATCACCTCGGCCATCCCGGAGATCATCTCGGCCCGCGGCAGTGCGACGAGGGTGTCGAGGTCACAGATGACCGCCGCCGGCTCGTGGAACGCACCCACCAGGTTCTTGCCGGCCGGCGTGTTGATCCCGGTCTTGCCGCCGACCGCCGCGTCCACCATGCCCAGCAAGGTGGTGGGGACCTGTACGACCGGCACTCCGCGCAGCCAGGTGGCCGCCACGAATCCGGCCAGGTCGGTGGTCGTCCCCCCTCCCACGGCCACCAGCGCGTCGGAGCGGGTGAACCCGTTGTCGCCCAGCACGGTCCAGCAGTAGTTGAGGACCTCGACGGTCTTCGCGTCCTCGGCGTCCGGGATCTCGATCGAGATGGCCTGCCGGCCGTCGGACAGGTCCTCGCGGACCCGTTCCCCGGTGGCGCGCAGGGCCCGCGGGTGCAGCACGGCGACCCGGGCGGCACCGGCGGGGATGCTCGCCACCACATCCTCGAACAGGTCGTGGCCGACCACCACCGGGTAGCCCCGGACCCCCTTCACCGCGATGGTCTGCTTCACAGTTGCGCCTCCCGCTCCCCGATCTCGTCGGCGACCGCTGCCACCGATCTGCCATCCGTGCCCACCGTGATCGTCGCCAGTTCCGAGTAGACCTTCCCGCGCTGCTCGAGCATCGTGTGCAACTGCCCGCGGATGTTGCCCAGGGCCACCGGCCGCGCCCCGCCGAGCCCGGTCCGCCGGGCCGCCTCCGGCAGACCCACCGACAGCCAGACCGTGGGCACCGGCCGCAACGCCTCCTGGACCGGCTCGGTCAGAACGGCGCCACTGCCGACCGCCACCACCGCGCCGGCGGTCAGCAAGGCGTCCACCGTGATCCTGGTCTCCTCCTCGCGGAACGCGGCCTCGTCGTCGATCACGGCATCCGCGACGCTGCGCGCGTGCAGCCGCTCGAACTCGGCGTCGGTGTCCAGCAAGGGGCAGCCCCAGCGCCGGGCGAGTTCCTCGCCGACCGAGGTCTTGCCCGCGCCGGGAGCCCCGATCAAGGCCAGGCGCGCGGTCACCGCAGCGTGTCCAGGTAGGCCCGCAGGTTCCGGCGGACCTCGGCCAGGCTGTCCCCGCCGGTCTTCTCCAGCAGGGCGTCGGCCAGGACCAGCGCGACCATCGCCTCGGCGATCACCCCGGCGGCCGGCACCGCGCAGGCATCCGAACGCTGGTTGATCGCGGTGGCCGGTTCGTGGGTGGCCACATCCACGGTCCGCAGCGCCCGCGGCACGGTGCTGATCGGCTTCATCGCGGCCCGCACCCGCAGGGGCTGGCCGGTGGACATGCCCCCTTCCGTGCCCCCGGAGTGGCCGGTCTCGCGGGTCAATTGACCATCCACGAGCAGGATCTCGTCCTGCGCCTGCGACCCGCGCATTCCTGCCAGCGCGAAGCCGTCCCCGACCTCGACCCCCTTGATCGCCTGGATGCCCATCAGGGCACCGGCCAGCCGGGCGTCGAGCCGTCTGTCAGAGTGCACGTAGCTGCCCAGACCGGGGGGCAGGCCCTCGGCGATGACTTCGACCACCCCGCCGAGCGTGTCGGCGTCCGCCTTGGCGGCGTCGATCTCGGCCACCATCGCCGCGGAGACCCCGGGTACGGCACATCGCACGGGATCGGCGTCGATCACCGCCAGGTCCGCATAGGTCGGCGGTGGGGCGTCAGTGGCCACTGACCCGATCCGCACCACATGACTGAACACCGCCACCCCGGCGGCCTGGGCCAGCAGCGCCTTGGCCAGGGCCCCGAGGGCCACCCGCGCCGCGGTCTCGCGGGCGCTGGCCCGTTCCAGCACCGGGCGGGCGTCGTCGAAGCCGTACTTCTGGATCCCGACCAGGTCCGCATGTCCGGGCCGGGGGCGGGTGAGCGGGGCGTTGCGCGCCAGGCCCGCGAGCACAGCCGGATCGACCGGGTCCGCAGCCATGACCTGCTCCCACCTGGGCCACTCGGAGTTGCCCACCTGGATGGCCACCGGCCCGCCCTGGGTCGTCCCGTGCCGCACACCGGCCAGAAACTGCAGCGCATCGGCCTCGAACTTCTGCCGGGCCCCGCGCCCGTACCCCAGCCGGCGGCGGGCCAGTTCGGCTGCCACGTCGTCGGTGGTGATGGCCACGCCCGCGGGCATGCCCTCCAGGACAGCCGTCAGCGCCGGGCCGTGCGACTCCCCTGCGGTCAACCATCTGAGCATGGCCCCATCGTGTCATGTGGCCGGCGCCCGGATCGGCGGGCGTTCCGGGCCGCATCCACGAGCAGGCACGGTGGGCTCGCACGCGGCGCCCCTGCCCTCATGACCGACCGATGCGGGTCAGAGTTCCTGGGTCACGCCCTTGCACACGGTCACGCGCTCCTCGGAGGTCGCCCGGCCCAGCCAGGCGCAGCCGCCTCCCAGCTGTGCGTGGTACACGACGTCGTGCACACCGGGCACGTTCAGGTACAGCCTGGTCCGGTCGCCCTCCACCCGGGCCACCACGTACTCGTCGCCGACCTGCAGGACCCGCACGCTGACCGAGTCATCGGCCCGGGTGATCGGCTTGGGTACGACGGTCTTCTCGGGGGCCGGGGTGGACTGGTCCCGGTCCTGGCTTCCGGAGACGTCCGGGGGCTTTGTGCTCGTGTTGCCCTGACTGTCGCTCGAGGCGGACGTGTCCTTGCTGGGTGTGCTCTGCCTCGGCTTCGGCGATGGACTGTCAGAAGGGGAGGGGTCGGCAACGTCCTCCTCCGTGCTGGACAGGGGACCGAACGGGTCACCGCCGGTCCCCCGGACCACCGCGGTCGTGATCACGGCCTCCGACTGCTCCGTCTGCCCCACCTGCTCAGCCGGTTGCGCCGGCTGCTGGGTCTGGCCATGAGCCACGGGCGGCAGTTCCTCCTCCGTGCCACCCGACAGCAGCAGATACAGCCCACCCAGCAGCGCGATGCACAGGGCGACCACGAGCATGATCATCGCGCGACGGTTCTCCTGGATGTAGTCCGACATCTCAGTCACCTCCTGGCCGAAGCTTCGCGGGCAGATCCACCTCGTCGCCGTTGAGCACGAAGACCCGGGCCTGCATCGTGAACTCCAGCGG
>DAOMFH010000122.1:0-6186 GCA_035429705.1 Actinomycetota bacterium | reverse complement strand
CCAAAGCACGTTGCGGCCCACGCTTGGAAGCAGTCCGGCTCCCGTCTTCCCACCTGCTACTGACCAGGGTCCCGGACGACCGCGAAACGGCGAACCGACCATGTGAGCCCGGCCAGCGCGAAGTCGGCCGCAACGAGCAGGAATCGGGACAGGAGTGCGGCCACCACCGACGGTCCCAGGCCGACCAATGGGTCCAGCAGTGCGATCAACACCACTTCGCGCACCCCGACCCCGGCCGGAGCCACTATGACCAGGACCCCGGCAACGTAGGAGATGGCGAAAGCACCGATCGCTGCGCTGACGGGCACACCACCCGGAAGCAGGGCCAGAACTGCGACGCCATAGGCCGACCAGGTCAGCAGCATCAGCCCCGCGACGGACAGCGCGAACCAGATGGGTGAGTGCGGCCGCCAGAGCGAGTCGGCCACTCGGGTGGCGAACTCCCGCAGCGCCCAAGGGGTGAGCGCCACCACCGCCGCCAGACAGATGAGCGCCACAGCCAAAGCGGGCACGGGCACAGTCAGCTCCCCGCTCAGAAGGCATACGCCACCTACCACGGTCGCGGAAGCCACGTTGACCCACAAGAAGAGCAGACCGGTGGTGACGGTGACCCGCATGGGCACACCAACCGCCGCGGCCATCTCGGCCTGCGCCGCCAGGGACCACAGCGAACCGGGGATGTACTTGCCCAACTGCCCCACGAAAAACACCGGCAGCGCCGTACTGAGAGACAGCGGATAGCCGTACTGCCGCAGCAACCTGGTCCACAGCACGCCCGTGAGCCCGACCCCGGTCAGCACCAACACCGCGGAAATCAGGTCCTGACCCAGGGACACCTCCTGCAGGGCCGCGGTGATCTGCGACCAGTCATGAACCAGACCCCACCCCGCGAACGCTGCAGCGGCCACCAGGAACAGAACTCGCGCGGTCGGCAGCGCGGCTCTGGCCAGTCCACTCACGGCGCTCATCGCGCGACGAGGCGGATCAGCGCGGTGGCGGTCGGATAGGGAAGGCAAGGTGTCAAACCAGTGGTCCATCGGACAGCCGCAGGCCGCTCCAACTGCTCGACGGCCCGCTGGTTGCGTTTGCGTTCCACGTTGTCGACCAGGATCAGTCCGTCGGGAGCGAGCCGCCCGACGGCTCTGAGCAGACACGCGTGCCGGACCCGGCCATCGATCACGATCAGGTCGAACAGTCCGGGGTGTCGGTCGATCTCGTCGACATAGTCCAGGAAGTCGAGTCCTTGATACCCACGCTTGTCGGAGGCCACCCCCATCTCACCGGGATTCAGCCGGCGCGGCTGCTGAACGCCGACCCGCACGTTCTGCGGTGCCAGGGCACTGATGGCCTGTGCCCAGCGTGGGTCGTGCTCCACCGAGATGACCTGTCCGGCCCGGCGTCCCAGCCACAGGGTCGAAGCCCCGCTGCCCCATTCGAAAACCCTCGCGTGCTCGCGCCGCGCCAGGAACGATGCGACCGCATCGCTGGCTTCGAACGTCCACCACGGGACATCGAGGGCGGCAAGGTCGGGCAGATCGTGGATGGCCAACAACGACCGCAGCCACAACGCGCGCCGGGAGCGCCCGGCCCAGCCGTCGAGGAAGTCAAGGGCCGGTGTGCGAGCCAGGGCCGCGCGCGTTCCGTGCACGCTGGTCACATAGGCCCGCTTGACGACACTCGCGGTCGGCTCACCTACCCGCCGGCTCCTCACACCCGTCCGCCTCATGGCACCTGGACGGGCAGCCCGTCCCCGAGGAGGAAGATCTCCTGCGAGTCTTTCAGCACCACTCCCGCACGAATCTGCGTACCTTCCCGCCGGGCTGCGACACCCTCCCATCCCACATCCGACACGGGGAATCTGAAGGCGACGCGAACGTCTTGTCGCGGTATGCCTCTGACCCCCGCCCCGATGACCGTGCCCTGCGCATCCAGGATCAGCACGCACTGGATCGGCCGTGCCGAATACGCCCACCCCGAGACGTTCACTGCCCGCCCGTTCGCGGCTGCAGAGACGTTGTCAACGGTCCCGTTGACCTGATCGCTACGCACAAGGCGAGTGGGCACTTGGGCTCCGAGTAAGCCGCAGTCCGGACCGGATCCCCCGTCGAACGGATAATTGCCGAGAGTCTGCAGCAAGGCACCCGACCCGGCCTCGAAGCCTCGCAGGTACCCCTCGGCAACCCCCAGCCGGACGGCCACGGCAGCCACATCCTGCTCCCGCACGACCTCTCGGAAGTGGTCGATGGTCGGCACTGCGGCGACCAGCGTGAGGCTGACACCGAAAGCGGTGATCCAGGGCCAGGAACGCGCGTCACCCCACACGAACAGCCCGAGTACCCCCAGGCTTAGGACGAACACGCCCACCACCGCCATGTAGCGGCTGACCGTGAACGTGTCGTCGCCGAACGCCGACCGGGAGACCGCCATCATGAGCAGTGCGGCCAGTGCGTACGCGCCCATCCCGACGATGAACATCTCAGGCCGGGTCAGTGTGCGGGGCAACAGAACCCGTAGCGCGAAGATGAACCAGATCAGCATCCCCAGGCCGGCCATGAGGGCCACATCCAGGCTCCCGGTGAAGAACGAACCCACGGAGATGGACAGAGACCTCACGACGACCATCGGGTTCCAGATCGGCAGCGGGTGGCCGTAGACGATGTCGCGAGTCGCGCGCTCGACCCACACGGCGAGCAATCCCATGGTCAGCATGGCGCCATCCCGCCAGTTCGGACGGGACCTCCTGAGGATCAGCAGCAGCACCAGGGCCGGCCAGACGGCCAGGCCGGTTCCGTAGGTGAAGGTTGCCAGCACACCCGCCGCGCCCGATGTCAGCGTCAGCCCACGCACGCCGAGCGCGATCGCACCGACCGCGAACATGTTGGCGAGTATCCAGGCCGAACCGCTCATTCCGTAGACGTAGTTGTGCATCGCGCTCAATGGGAAGCAGGTCGCCACCAGCAGCCAGATGAGGACGACCTGCCGGGTCGTGCGCCCACGCAGGAACGAGCGTAGGCACCAGGCGACCAGGAGCAGGGTCGCGAGTGAGACCAACCAGACGAACACCGACAGGGTGATATTGGAACCGTCGAAGAGCCTGACGTTGACCGCGAATACCAGTTTCGGGATCGCTATAAGGTGCTCGTTGGCGTGCACCAGGAGCCCACCGGGCGTGAAGGCCCCGTCCGGGGCGAAGATCGACGACAGCATGTAGAAGTAGTCGCCGAACGGCATCCTGGTGCCGCGCACCAGGGTTACCAGCAGGTACACGGGGATCAGTCCGGCGCTGAGCACCGCGGGCCACCACAGGACGGCGCGGATCTGACGTGTCGGTGGTGGGACGGTCAACGCGACGGACTCCGGAATTGATGCTGCCTGGTGTAGACGATCAGTTCGGCGAGCAGGCCGAAGATCAGCAACTGCAGGCCGACGACCACGAGCAGGACCCCCGCCATCAGCAGTGGGCGATCACCCACCTTCTGCCCCTGCAGCCTCTCCACCAGCAGGTAGCCGAGCATCACCGAGCCGATCACGAGACTCAGGATGCCGACGCCCCCGAACAGGATGTGATGGCCGCTGTTCGTAGGACATCAGGAACCGGATGGTGAGCAGATCGAGGAAGCCTCGCCAGAAGCGATTCACCCCGTACTTGCTCCTTCCGTGCAGGCGTTCATGGTGGGTCACCTCGACCTCGGCGACCTGGTAGCCCAGCCAGTTCGCCACGACGGTGATGTAGCGGTGCATTTCCCCGTGGAGCATCGTGCACAGTTCCTCGGCCACCGGCGCATGCATTGCCTTCAGCCCGGAGTTGAGATCCTGTCCCGGCGTGCCGGTGAGCAGGCCCGTGGCCGCGTTGTACAGCCGCGAGGTGTTCCTCTTCACGAAACGATCCCGGCGCTCGAGTCGCGCCCCGGTGACCAGATCGGAGCCCTGCGCCAGAACCGCAAGCAGGCGGGGAATCTCCGCGGGATCGTCCTGGCCGTCGGCGTCCATCATGACGACTGTCTTGGCTCCCCCGGCCAGCGCCGTCGCGAATCCCTCCCGCAGGGCCGACGACTTCCCCCGGTTTCGTGGAATCCGATGAGTCCGGACCCGCTCGTCGTTCGCCATGAGATCGGCCAGCACCGCTTGGGTGTCGTCGGTCGAACCGTCATCCACGACCAGAGCCGTCACGTACCCTTCCAACGCTGCGTCATCGGCCAGCAGCCGCGGGATCAGCACCCGAAGATTGTCCGCCTCGTTGAAGGCGGGCAGCACTACCCAGAGGTCCGACACGCTGGACAGGCTACAGGTGGCCGGTGCCCGCCACCCCACATATCAGCGTGCCGTGGCTGCAGGGCCCGCACGACCGCTGACCACCTCCGTGATGCACCCCCGAACATCCGGATCCAGAGCGAAGACAGTCACGCCCGACGTGACCGCCGGGATGGGAACATAGATCCGGCCCGGTCCTACCCCGACATCGACCACCGCCGTCTCATTGCCGCCCTGGACCGCCAGTTTGGTCGGACGATCCACGGTGTAGTCGATACGTACCCCCCAGTCATAGTCCCAGCGACCGGGCAGTGGCACGGACGTGCTGGTTGTGCCGTCGATGGCGAAGGCGCATGGCCATGCGGGCAGAGCAGTACGAGACGGTACGACGTCTCCCGGGACAAGTCTGCCCGAATCGTCGAGCCAGCGGGGCGAGGATGTCGGCTGGTCGAACACAACCCTGGGCCGCCAGATGCTGAAGACACGGGAAGCCAACCGCTGTTGGCCCAGCACTGGGTTGACCATCGTCTCGGGCAGCACGCGATCCATGATCACTGCCGAGGGATCGGACCGGAACTGCGCCACGGCGGTCTCGAAGGGCGGTCTCGCGAGACTCTGATGCCACCGGACCCCCAGTGGAATCGTGGTCACCATCGCCGACACCACGAAGACGGCAACGGCCACTTTCGCGGCGGTCCGCGTCAGCCCGCCGTGCCGTGGCGCTTTGCCCGGTGGCACGAACGCGCTCGTGATCAGCAACGGGGCCAGCACTGCCAGGTCGCTGTAGTACCGCCACTCGCCGACCGAAGCCTGGCCCAGGGTCGCTCCCCGGCCAAGAACCACCAGGCCGGTGTCGAGGGCAACCGCGAGCGCCAGAACCAGCCACGCGCGCCATGCGGCTCGGTTCAGTTGCATGGACCACACAACCAGGGCCACCAACACCGCGGCCGCCAGGAACTGCAGCCAGCCCGGGGTCCCGGCCCTACCCAGCACCGGCTCGTCATCAAGGACCCATGGCCCCCCGAGCAGGGCCGGCAGTGCCGACGTCCTCACCATGTCGGTCGCCAGCCGCCCCGACACACCCAGACCCGGGGCGGCACCACCCAGCCCCTCGGGCACCACCCAGCTATAGAGGAGTACGTAGCCGGCCAGGACAACCGAGGAGGCGGCCCACAGCATCGGTCTGCGCTCGAAACGGAAGGTCGGGAACCCCGGTCTCACCACCAGCCAAAGGAACAGAGCCATCACGATGGCCGAGGCCACCATGCGTTCCTGCGCCAGCAGACCGGTCACGAGCATCACGACCGCCAGCACGCTGGGACCCCGGTCCTGCGACTGCAGGGCGCGCAGATACGCCCAGAGTGTCCACGTGCCGAGCAGGAGGAGCGTGCCGATCATGGCGAACTGCGAGTACCACAGCCAACTGGGCGCGGCCAGAGTCGAGAAGCACCACAGGACGTAAACCACGACCTGCGGTGCCGCTGACCTCCACAGCCTGCCAGCCACTGCGAGGACCCCCGCATTGACTGCCAGCAGGAGCAGGAGCATCACGACCACCCGCGCGCCCCAGTCGTACGGTGCCGAAGCGGTCAACAGCCAGTACGGCACGTAGGTGAGCGGCGAGAAGTGCCCACCCAGGCTCAGCACCGCCGCGTCCGGCAGCGGGGTCCGTGCCACGATGTCGTGCCACCAGAAGTCGTCCCAGTAGAACCACCCACCGGCAGCTGCCCAGCCGCGAATGCCCACCTGGACGGCCGTGACCAGTGCGATCACCCACCAGAATCGGGGTCCGCGCGCCTCAGAATCGAAAATGGCTGGTTCCGCCCGAGCGCCGGTCCGGACCGGCGCGGTGCCCTTCCCCTCCGCAACTGGAACCTCGGCCACCCAGCCCCCTACACCATCCCCGCAACCTTGCGCGCCGCGATCTGCACCGGG
>DAOMFH010000121.1:0-6190 GCA_035429705.1 Actinomycetota bacterium | reverse complement strand
GCCCGGCCTCGACCCCGACCCGCTCGTCGTGGTAGCCGTAGATCACGTGGTACTGGCCCGGCACGTCGGCCGACCGGGTCTTGCCCCGGCGCACCTCGTGTCCGGCTTCGGCCTGCAGCTGCAGGGCCACGTGCTCGGCGACGTGCCCCAGCCAGGTCCCCTCCCGCAAGCGCTCGAGGAAGCCACCGCGTTTGCCGCGGGAACATGAATGGTCGCCTACCCCCGGGAGCAACTCCAGCAGCCGGTCCACGAAGCCCGGGATGCGGTCACTGGGCCACTGCTCGAGTTCCCCGAGGTCGACGAGCATGTGCACGCATTGCTCGTAGGACCAGACGTTGGGACCGCGGTAGACACGGGTGCGCAGGGTTCGCAGGCTGGCTGGGGGCTGGGCGGGCGGTCGGTCGGTCATGACGACTCCTCACTCGGTTGGGCGCAGGCGCCGGCGTTTGACGACCCGCCCGGCGTTACGGTCATGCACGCCCTCGGCATTCACCCGCCGCGTGGCCGTCGTGGCCGAGACGTGCTCGGAGGTCCGCCGGGCGATACGTGCCTGCTCGGTGGCCGTGGCGAACTCGACGAGCCGGCGCTGGCGCAGATCGAAGACGGTGCCATCAGGCAGGAAGTGGACCTTCGCACCCGAGATCAGGATCGGTTCGGTCCCGCGGGCAGCGTAGGCGTTGGTCACAGCGGTGTCCGCCTCGGCGAGGAACACGGCACCGCGGCCGTAGACCTCCATGCTCGTCTCGTCGGAGACGATCGCCGCAGTGTCCTCATCCACCCCCATGCCCAGCAGGCTCGGATTCTGGGCGACCAGGGCCAACAGTCGTCCGAATCGTCCCCGTTGCGCGAAGTGCTGGTCCACGACCACGTCGGGGAGCAGGCCCAGACCCTGCGCGAGACTGGCCATGCGCTGTTTCGGTGTCTCGCCGCTGCTCCCGAGGGCGACCATGTGCTCACTGACGACCGAGGCGCCCGCACTGGTGCCGCCGATCAGCACGCCCGACCGGTACATCTCGGTGACCTGGGCGCCCAGCGCTGTGCCCCGCAGCACCGACGACAGACGTGCCTGGTTGCCGCCGGTGAAGAAGACCCCGGTCGCCTCCCGGATGGCCTTGGTGGGAACCTGCGAATCCGCCTCGGCCCGGTTGACCGGACGGATCGAGACGACCTCCGCGGCCCCCAACTCGTAGAAGACCTTCTCGTACAGGTCCGTGATCTCGTCGCCGAGCGACGAAGCCGTGGCGCACACCGCGATGACGGATCGTTGCCCGCCGGCCAGTGTGACGAAGCGTCGCAGGATGCGCCGGTGTCCCAGTTTGTCCTCCGCGCCACCGATGATCATCAGGCGGCGGGGCAGTGGTGAGGTCACGCTGGCAAGGTTACGGGTTGTCTCGTGATGCTCGCGCGGCTGCCGCACTGGCACAATGGTCCGCTATGACCAGCACCCTCGTCCTACTCCGCCACGCGAAGAGCGCCTACCCGGATGGTGTGGCCGATCACGACCGACCCCTGAGCCCCCGTGGTCTGCGCGACGCGCCGGTCGCGGGTGAACTCCTGGCGCGGCACCTGCCGAGCATCGAGATCGCACTGGTATCCACCGCCACCCGCACCCAGCAGACCTGGGACCTGGCCCGCTCAGCGCTCACCGTGGCGCAGCAGGAGAACGTCCCCGAACTCTATCTGGCCTCCGCCGACGCGATGCTGGGGCGCATCCGCGCACTGGACACCCAGTCGGCGCTGGTCGTCTCCCACAACCCCGGCACCGAGGTCCTGGCCGAGCAACTGACACAGAACACCGACAGTTCGGCCTACCTGCATATGCTCACCAAGTTCCCGACGGCGGCCTTCGCCGTTCTGCAGGCCGACGTTCCGTTCGCGCAGTGGGGGTACGGAGTGGCGCAGCTGCTGGCCTTCGAGGTTGGCCGCGGCTGACTGGGTAGGGCCCCCCGGACGGGCTGGTCCGCTCAATTGCCGAGGGCTTCGACCTGTTCCCGGGTGATCCCGAGCAAGTACAGCACCGAGTCCAGATACGGCGCACTCACCGTGGCGTCGGCAGCCGCGGCCACAGCGGGCTTCGCGTTGAAGGCCACCCCCAGCCCGGCCGTCGCGATCATGTCGAGGTCGTTGGCGCCGTCCCCGATCGCGACCGTCCGGGCCAGTGCGAAGCCGAACTCCTCGGCGAACTCCCGAAGCGCCTGGGCCTTGCCCGCCCGGTCGACGATCGGGGGGATGACCCGGCCGGTGAGCAGGCCATCAGCGACCTCCAGGGTGTTGGCGCGGTAGCGGTGCACGCCGAGTTGCGCGGCGAGCGGACCCACGATCTCCGAGAACCCGCCGGACACCAGGGCCAGCCGGTAGCCAAGTGAGTTGAGCGTGCGGCACAGTGTCCGGGCCCCCGGTGTCAGCCGCACCGAGTCGCGGACCGCATCCAGGGCGCTCTCCGGGGTGCCTGCCAGGGCGGCCACCCGCGCGTGCAACGAGGCCGAGAAGTCGAGTTCCCCGGCCATGGCGCGCTCGGTGATGGCCGCCACCTCCGCTTCGCAGCCTGCTTCCCGGGCGAGCAGGTCGATCACCTCGTCCTGGATGAGCGTGGAGTCCACGTCCATGACCACCAGGCGGGCACCCTGCCGGATGATCTCAGCGGACTGCACGGCCACGTCGATGCCGATACCCGCGGAGATCGGGGTCAGCGCCTGTTTCAGGGATGCAGCCTCCACCCCGCTGACGGTGACCTCGATCGCGGTCACCGGATACTCGGCGATGCGCAGGATCCGTTCGATGTTGCCGCCCCGGGCGGCGATCTCGGCGGCGAAACGCGCCAACTCGGCGGCGCTGAGGCGCGGAGCCATGAGCACCGCGATCGCACTGGCACCACGACGATCGACCGCGTCGGAGGACTCGGTGGCGACGTCCAGTTCCATGTTCAGCCGGCCGGCCCGCTCCCGGATCCCATCCAGTTCGGTCGCATCAACGGCCACCGAAAGCACCAGGCGGCCCTGCACGACCAGCTGCTCGATGTCCCGCACTGCCACATCGGCACCGAGCGTTGCGAGCAGCTCGGCGGTGATCCCCGGCCGGTCCCATCCGGTGAACGTCAAGGTGGTGCTCACGCCGGTCGCCGATCGCGGGTGGCGGGCGAGTCAGCGGCGACCGGACCGGAGCCGGAATATGCGGCCAGGGCGGCAGCCGCGGCGCTGCGCAGCACCTCATCGAGTGCCGGGGATCGCTGATCCACCGGGATTGCCGCAACCGCGGTCCACAGCCGGGCTGCCCGGACCAGCAGTCCGCGGCGTTGGGAGGCGGCGTCGGGGGACAGCGGACGGGCGGACGGGGTGCCGCGCGGGGCCGCAACGGCAGTGTCACGACCGCGCAGTTCCTGTTCGGCTGCCACAACAGCCAGGGCCATGTCCGCACCGGCCTGCCGCAGATCGAGGGAGACCGGGCGGGCCGGGCCGGCGGCCAGCAGTGACCAGGCCGGGCCCTGCGGCACGAGCAGAGATGCTGGCTGTCCGGGCGCGGCGTGCAGGATCACGGCCTGTCCCGCTGCCACTGCCGCTTCCGTCGTCGGTTTCGGGCCGGGCAGCACGCCCACTCCCAGTTCCGGGCAGTAGGCAGTAACGGTCGTGGTGGTCCGGCGAAGACCGGCGAGGGGGTCCAGCAGGTCCGGACCGATGAGATCGACCAGCTCATCACCTCCGACGACTCCCCGCCACCAGGCCGGAATCCAACTCGCGAGTTGGAATGCCAGGGGAACGACCGTCATGGCTATCCAGCGTAGGGTTAGGTCCCGTGGCGGACGTCATCAACCTCGTGGATGTCTCGGTGATCCGGTCGGGTCAGAAGATCCTGGCCGACCTCGACTGGTCTGTCTCTGAAGGCGAGAACTGGGTCGTCCTCGGTCCCAACGGCGCAGGCAAGACGACGGTGCTGCAGATCGCCGCCACGCTGATCCATCCGAGTTCGGGAACCGCTGAGATCCTCGACGAGCGGATCGGCGCCGTGGACGTGTTCGAACTGCGCCCACGCATCGGTCTGGCCAGTTCGGCACTGGCCGGCCAGGTGCCGCCAGGAGAGCGCGTGCTGGATGTGGTGCTGACCTCCGCGTGGGCCGTGCTCGGGCGATGGCGGGAGGCGTACGACCCCGCCGACGAGCAGCGCGCACGCGCATTGCTGATGGCCTGGGGCCTGTCGGATCTGGCCGATCACCGATTCGGCACTCTCAGCGAGGGTGAGCGAAAGCGCACCATCATCGCCCGGGCCCTCATGTCCGATCCGGAACTGTTGCTGCTCGATGAGCCGGCGGCCGGCCTGGATCTGGGCGGCCGGGAGGACCTGCTGCGTCGCATCGACGCTTTGACCGACGATGAGCACGCTCCCACGGTCGTCATGGTCACCCACCACGTGGAGGAGGTGCCGCGAGGCACGACGCACGTGCTGCTGTTGCGCGCGGCCCGGGCCGTCGCAGCCGGTCCGGTGGACGATGTGCTCACCTCCGCGAACGTGTCCGCGACCTTCGGGATCGATGTCGTCGTACAGCGCCACGAGGATCGCTGGTCGGCGCGTGTGACGGGATGACCGGCACGCACGCCGCCCTGCTATTCGTGGCCGGCTTCGCAGCAGGAGGGGTGAATGCGGCCGTCGGTTCGGGAACCCTGATCACATTCCCGACCCTGCTGGCCCTGGGCGTTCCGCCGGTTCTGGCCAACGGAACCAACTGCCTCGGTCTGGTGCCGGGCAGCGCGGCCGGTGCCTACGCCTTCCGGGACCTGCTGGATCGCCGGGTGCTGCGCTGGGCCGCCGTTGTGGGGGTGTCGGCGATGGCTGGAGCGCTGATGGTGCTCGTCCTGCCCAGTGAGGTCTTCAGTGCGGCGGTCCCGTGGCTGATTCTGCTCGCGGTGGGTCTGGTCGGCACCCAGCCCCTGCTCATGCGCCACCTGCCGGCCCCGAACGCCCGGACCAGCACCATCGCCATGACGGGATCGGGTTTCTATGGAGGATACTTCGGTGCCGGCCAGGGGATCGCCTTCCTGGCTGCCCTGGCCGCCAGCGGTGTCACGTCCATCCACCGGGCCAACGGCGCGAAGAACGTCCTGGCCGGCGTCGCGAACGCCAGTGCGGCCGTGGTGTTCATCCTCGGCGGTCAGGTCCTCTGGTGGGCCGCGGCCGTGCTGGCGGTCTCATCACTGCTGGGTGGGCTGCTCGGGGGCCGGATCACCCGTCGGTTGCCGGCGCCCGCCTTGCGGGGGTTGGTCATCGCGGTGGGGCTGGTCGCCGCGGTGGCTGCGTTCGTGTCGGGCTCCTGATGCCGGTGATCCCGGTCGCGGATCCCGCGGATCCCCGGCTGTGCCACTACACCCGGCTCACCGACATGCAGCTGAGGATGGTCACCGAGCCGGCCCAGGGGGTGTTCCTGGCCGAGGGTGAGAAGGTCATCCGCCGGGCCCTGGCCGCGGGCCTGGACATGGTCAGTGCCCTGATGGCACCCAAGTGGTGGCCCGCCCTGGCAGCGGACGTCCCCGCGGCGGTCCCCGTGTTCCTCGGTTCACCGGAACTGCTGGAGTCGATCACCGGCTTCCGGCTGCACCGCGGCGCCCTGGCCACCTTTCGGCGCCCGGTCGCACCCGACGCCGCGCAACTGCTGACCGGTGCCCGGACCGCGATCCTGCTCGAGGACCTGGTGGACCACACCAATGTCGGTGCGGTGTTCCGCTCCGCGGCGGGCCTGGGTGTCGACGCCCTGCTGGTCACAGAACGTTGTGCGGATCCCTGGTACCGGCGCAGTATCAAGACCTCGATGGGGGCGGTCTTCACATTGCCGTGGACGACGGTCCCTGACGCGCCCTCGGCGGTGGCCCTGGCCCGGCGGGCCGGGATGACCAGCGTCGCGCTGGACCCCGCAGCGGGCTCCTCACTGCGTGATTGGCGCGGCCCGGCGGCGGTCCTGCTGCTGCTCGGAACCGAGGGGGTCGGCTTGAGCGACGCCGCCCGGGCCTGTGTGGACAGGTCCTTCAGCATCCCGATGCACCACGGGGTCGACTCCCTGAACGTGGCCGCGGCGGCGGCCATCGCCTGCTTCGTGTTTGCGGGCGATGTCGAGGACCGCCCGGGGTGATGAGGCAGCGGCCGGGGTCGCGCCGCCGCGAGTGTCGCGCGGTTGTCAGCCGGTTCGCGAGTGGTGCACGGTTGGGGG
>DAOMFH010000120.1:0-6221 GCA_035429705.1 Actinomycetota bacterium | reverse complement strand
CGCCGTGATTGATGAGTCTACGGGAGCCGGGTGGGCGGTCCTGCCGAGGGCATCTACGGTGTTTCCCATGGCACAACCCAGGGTCAAGGCGGCAGGCGGACTCCCCGCTATCTCGTACGTGCTGCGCAAGGCGTGGGGCACCGGCGAGTTCACAGACACCTTGCGCCGGCTGAAGTCGAAGAACGCCTGCAAGACCTGCGCGTTGGGAATGGGTGGGCAGAAGGGTGGCATGGTCAACGAAGCCGGCCACTTCCCCGAGGTCTGCAAGAAGTCCGTGCAGGCCCAAGCCGCAGACATGCAGCCGGCCATCCCCGAGTCCTTCCTGCGCGATCACGATCTCGAGGCCTTGCGACAACTGACCAGCGCCCAAGCGGAGGGGCTGGGTCGGCTCGCCTTCCCCGTCATCGCCCGAGGATCGCACTACGAGCGGGTGTCGTGGGACGAGGCGTTGAGCACTGCCGCGGAGGCGTTGCGAGCCGCCGACCCGCGCCGCACCTTCTGGTACGCCAGTGGGCGGTCCGGCAACGAGTCGGCGTTCCTCATGCAGTTGGTGGCCCGGGCCTATGGCTCGCCGAACGTACACAACTGCTCGTTCTACTGTCACAACGCCTCGACCGTGGCACTGAACGGCATCTACGGCAGCGGAACCGCCTCCACCACACTGGACGACCTGAGCAAAACCGACCTCGTGATCCTGGCCGGCGCCAACCCGGCCAGCAACCACCCGCGGCTGGTGACGCAACTGGTCAACCTCCGCCGTCGTGGCGGGAAGGTCATCGTGGTCAACCCGTTGTCCGAACTCGGTTTGCGGCGTTTCCGCCTGCCTTCGAACCTGCGCAGTCTCACGGCAGGCTCCCAGGTCAGCGACCTCTATCTGCAACCGCGCATCGGTGGCGACATCGCCTTGTTCACGGCGCTGCTCAAACTCGTCGGCTGGGACGAGCGGTTCGTCGACGAGCACACGACCGGCGCCGAGGCGGTCCGCGAGCACGTGGCCGGGCTGGACCTGGCCGAACTCGCCGAGGCGGCCGGGGTACCGCTGGCGCAAATCCGCACCGCCGCCGACTTGATCACGCAGGCGGACAGCGGCATCTTCATGTGGTGCATGGGATTGACCCATCATGCGCATGGCACCGACAACGTGCGGGCGTTGGGCAACCTCGCGCTGGCTCGCGGTTTCCTCGGCCGCCCGGGCTCCGGTCTGCTGCCGATCCGAGGTCATTCCAACGTGCAGGGTGTTGGCTCGATGGGGGTTTCACCGGACCTGAAGTCGGCGTTCGCGCACGAACTTGAACAACGCTTCGGGCTGGCTGCGGTCACCGGCCAGGACACGTACGCTTCCATGCAGGCCGCCCACGACGGCGACGTCGACGTGGCGGTCCTGGTCGGCGGCAACCTGTGGGGCAGCAATCCGGACGGCGCTTGGGCGGCTCGGGCATTGCGCAACGTCGGCGTCACGGTCTCGCTGACCACGAAACTGAACCCTGGGCATTTCCACGCCAATGGCCGCACTTCTGTGATCCTTCCGGTGCTCGCCCGTGACGAGGAGTCGCAGCCGACCACTCAGGAGTCGATGTTCAACTACGTGCGCCTGTCCGAGGGCGGTCAGCCGGCGGTGGCCGGCGAACTACGCTCGGAAACCGACGTACTGGCCTCGCTCGCGGACCTGGTGATGGGCGCCGACCGCTTCGACTGGAACTCTTTGCGCTCCCACGCGACGCTGCGCGAGTCGATCGCGGCAGTCGTGCCGGGCTACGGGGCGCTGGACCGCATCGAGACCAGCGGCGAGTTCCAGGTGGCCGGTCGCACCTTCCATGCACCACACTTCGCGACCGACGACGGGCGTGCGCGGTTCCACGTCGTGCCGGTGCCCGAACCCGCTGCAGGCTTCGTGTTGATGACTATCCGCTCCGAAGGGCAGTTCAACTCCGTGGTCTATGACGAGGAGGACTTGTACCGCGGGAACACTCGCCGCGACGTCGTCATGCTCAATGCCCAGGACGCCGACCAGGTTGGTGTCGGCGAGGGCGACCTCGTCGAGGTCACCTCGGAGGTGGGCTCGCTGCGCGTGCGTGCCGCGATCGTGGACATCGCCCGGCACAGCGTCGCCATGTACTACCCGGAAGCGAACGCATTGGTGGCTGCCCGCCTCGATCCGGAATCGCGGACGCCGGCGTTCAAGAGTGTGCCGGTGCAACTGCGTGCCGTCAGGCCGTGACCTGCTCGCAGCCCGGCGCCGGATCTCGGACAGGCAGAGTCCTTCGCTCGGGTCTGTCGAAGAAGGTCCTTCGGTTCGAAAGCCACCCCGTTACCTTCTTGGTGACCTCAGGCAGGGGTACCGGCGCCCCGGCCCGCACGTCACCGCCCGTGCCCGGCATCCTGCGAGATCCGCCCCAGACCACCCAGTTCGGCATGCAGGCCCGCCACGTCTCCAATCACCACAACCGCCGGCGAGGGCAGCCCAGCCGCGGCCTCGCCGATCGTCGCGAGCGTGCCGGTCACACAGCGCTGCTCACAGGTCCAGCCCTTGCTGATCACCGCGGCGGGCAGGTCCGCCGGCCGCCCCGCCTCGATCAGGGCCCGAGCCGTGGCTGCGAGGTGGGTCATCCCCATCAGCAGGACCAGCGTGGTGTCGGCCGGCGTGCAGCCCGCCCGGCGGACCACCTCGTCGGCGCCGTCGTGCGCGGAAAGCAGCAGCATGGAGGTGGACCTGCCCCGGTGCGTCACCGGGATGCCGGCAGCCGCCGGTACGGAGATCGCCGAGGTCACCCCGGGGACCACCTCGACGTCCACACCTGCCCGCACACACTCCAGGGCCTCCTCTCCCCCGCGGCCCAGGACGAACGGATCCCCGCCCTTCAGCCGCACCACGACCCTTCCGGCGCGGGCATGCTCGACCAGCAAGTCGTTGATCTCCGACTGGGTCATGAGGTGATGGCCAGGGGCCTTGCCGACGTCGATGACCTCCACGTCGTCAGGCAGGTCCCGCAGGACGGCCACCGGCGCGAGCCGGTCGGTCACCACCACGTCGGCCAGCGAGAGCAACCGGCGGGCACGGACCGTCAACAGGTCCGGCTCCCCCGGCCCACCCCCGACCAGGTACACCTTGCCCGGCCCGGTCCGCGTGCGCCGCAGGGGCAGCCGGCCTTCAGCGGCTAGGTCCGCGATGGTGTCGCGCAGCCGTTGGGCGCGGCCCGGATCGCGGTTGCCGTTGACTGCGAACTGCACACCGTCGGCGGTGACCGCTGTGGCCGCGGTCCACGCCGGCGACCGGGCCGCATCACCTGCGCGCACACTCCAGATCCGCGCGGCCTCCGCTTCGGCCACCACCGCGTCATCGATGGGGACGTCGCCGGTGCAGGCGTGGACCAGCCACGCGCCGGCCGTGTCCCCCGGCTCGAACTCGCGCAGCAGGATCGTCAAGCGGTCGCGGGCATCGGCCAGGTCCTCGGTGACCCAGGGGCTGATGACGGTCACGTCCGCACCGGCGTCGACCAGCGCCAGGGCCCGCCGGGTGGCGACCGGACCACCGCCCACCACCACGACGCGCCGGCCGGTCACGTCGAGGAACAAGGGGTAGTCGGCGCTCATAGGTGCAGTCCGCATTCGGTCTTGCCGGTGGCCTGCCAGCGTCCGGCCCGGGCATCCTGACCTTCGCCCACCGGCCGGGTGCACGGTGCGCAGCCGATCGACCGGTAGCCGATGTCCCGCAGCGGGTTGTGCATGATCTGGAACTTCTCGATGCAGGAGTCGATCATCTCGTCGGTGAACGCGGCTATCGGATTGATCTTGATCATCTGGTGCTTGGCATCCCACGCGACCAGCGGGGTCTCGGAACGCCCGGCGTGGTCGTCGCGTCGCAGGCCCGTCACCCAGGCGTCGTAGTCGGCCAGCGCGCGGTCCATCGGCTCGGTCTTGCGCAGCTTGCAGCACAGGTCCGGGTCGCGCTCCCACAGCCGCGGCCCGTACTTCGCGTCCTGCTCCTCGGGTGTCAGGTCGGGCTTCAGCGAGCGGACCTTGACCGGGTACAGCGCCTCGACCGCCTCACGCAGGCCGAGCGTCTCCACGAAGTGGTAGCCGGTGTCGGCGAACAGCAGGTCCACCCCGGGCAGCGCTTTGGACGCCAGGCAGGCCATCACGCCGTCGCTGAACGACACCGCCACGGCCATGCGCGGCACGCCCAGCCGCACGCCGAACCAGGACAGCAGTCCCACCGGCTCGGAGTTCTCGCCGAACACCTCCAGCGCCTCGTCGATCAGCGCCTTCAGGTACTGCTCGCGGGTGGTGGTCTGTTGCTCGGTCATCGCAGGTCCCCCTCGTCCGCCCGGACCGTCCACTCGGCGAACGACTCGTCGGGCTCGCGCTGATCGGCGAAGTTGGTGAGCAGCCGGTCGACGTAGTCCGCCAACTGGTCGGCCGGCAGTCGCAGGCCGCGCGGGGTGCGGCCGAAGCCGGAGCGCTCACCCAGCGAACCGCCGAGGTGCACCTGGAACCCCTCGATCTGCTCGCCGTCCTCCCCACTGGCCAGCACGCCCTTCAGTCCGATGTCGGCGACCTGGAACCGAGCGCAGGAGTTCGGGCAGCCGTTGACGTGGATGGCCAGCGGCAGGTCCCACTCGGGGCGGCGCCGCTCGAGCTCGCCCACCAGTTGTGTGGTGCGGTCCTTGGTCTCGCTGATCGCCAATTTGCAGTACTCGATGCCGGTGCAGGCCATGGCTGAGCGCCGGAACTGGGAAGGCCGCACCCGCAGGCCGAGTTCGGCGAGTTCCTCGGCCAGCGGCTCGGTGTTGCCGGCCGGGATGTCCAGCAGCACGAGTTTCTGGTGGGCGGTCAGGCGGATGCGGCCAGAGCCGTATTGCTGCGCCAGGTCGGCGATCCGACCCAGTTGGTGCCCGGACAGCCGCCCAACGGTGGGGGCAGCCCCGACATAGAACCGGCCGTCCTTCTGCAGGTGGATTCCGATGTGGTCGCCCGGCCCGTCGGACGGCGGGGGCGGCGCCGGGCCGTCGACCAGCGCCCGGCCCAGATACTCGGTCTCCAGCACCTCGCGGAACCGCTCGGCTCCCCAGTCGGCCACCAGGTACTTCAGCCGGGCCCGGTTTCTCAGCCGCCGGTAGCCGTAGTCACGGAAGATCGACACCACCCCGAGCCAGACCTGCGCCACCTCGTCCAGCGGCACCCAGGCGCCCAGCCGGACCCCCAGTTTCGGCAGTGTCGACAGCCCCCCGCCGACCCAGACGTCGAAGCCGGGCCCGTGTTCGGGGTGGACCACGCCGATGAAGGAGACGTCGTTGATTTCGTGGGCGACGTCCTGGCGCGGCGAGCCGGAGATGGCGGTCTTGAACTTGCGCGGCAGGTTGGCCAGGTCGGGGTCGCCGATGTAGCGGCGCTTGATCTCCTCGATGGCCGGGGTGCCGTCGATGATCTCGTCAGCGGCGACGCCTGCGACCGGGGAGCCCAGGATGACCCGCGGGGTGTCGCCGCACGCCTCGGTGGTGCTCAAGCCGACCGCCTCCAGCCGTCGCCAGATCTCGGGGACGTCCTCGATCCGGATCCAGTGCAGTTGGATGTTCTGCCGGTCGCTGACGTCTGCGGTGTCGCGGGCGAACTCGGTGGAGATCTGTCCGATGACCCGCGCCTGCTCGGCGGTCAGTGCCCCGCCGTCGCTGCGCACCCGCATCATGAAGAACTCGTCGTCGAGTTCCTCTGGCGGCAGCGAGGCGGTCTTGCCACCCGGAATCCCGGGTCTGCGCTGGGTGTACAGACCCCACCAGCGCATCCGGCCGCGCAGGTCGTCCGGCGGGATCGAGGCGAACCCCAGTTTGCTGTAGATCTCCTCGATGCGAGTGCGCACGTTCAGGCCGTTGTCCTCGGCCTTGAAACGCTCGTTGTCGTTCAGCGGCTCGGTCTGCCCCAGGGCCCACTGGCCCTCCGGGCGGGCGGTGCGTTGTGCTGGTGTCACGGGGTGTCTCCGGTTGGTACGGGGACGACCGGTGCTCAGGAGCCGGGAAGTGGATGCCCACGCGCCGGCTGGGTTGCCCGAGCGCGGCGCGTCCGATGGACGGGGCTCAGGCAGAACTGCACATGCAGCAGCGACACATCATCATGGATGTGGCTGCGCGCATGGCGAGCACTCTACACACGGTCGGCCGACTGTCCAAGGCAGGGGTTCGTGACACGCGCCGAGGGGAGTCCTGGTGTGACAGTCGGCGTCCTGAAGC
>DAOMFH010000119.1:0-6272 GCA_035429705.1 Actinomycetota bacterium | reverse complement strand
AGGGCCAGTTCACGATGCCGAACAACCCGGTGACCTGCACCTACACCAACAGCCGGGCGGCTATCCACGTGGCGAAGACGGCCGACCCGACATTGATACATCCGGGTGAGGACGTGACCTACACCTACGTGGTCACCAACACCGGGGCTGTTCCGCTGAGCGGTGTGACGCTGTCCGACGACCCGAAGTGCGAGCCGATCGAAGGTCCGGACAAGGCCGATCCCGACAACGGCGACAGCCTGCTCGACCCGGGCGAGGTGTGGACCTACACCTGCACCCAGTCGGTGGACACGACCACCACCAATGTGGTCACCGCTACCGGTACGGCGCCGAACAAGAAGCAGGTCACCGACACGGATGACGCCACCGTCAAGGTGATCAACCCGAAGATCGAGGTGGACAAGTCCGCTGATCCGAGTGGGGAGATCAAGGCCGGCACCGAGGTGACCTACACCTACAAGGTGAAGAACAGCGGCAACACCCCTCTGTACAACGTCAGTGTCACTGACGTCAAGTGCGAGCCGGTGTTCCAGTCCAGTGACGGCAACGACGACGACGTGCTGGATCCGGACGAGACCTGGACCTACACCTGCAAGACCACGATCACCGAGACCACCACCAACGTGGTGTTGGTCACGGCCGAGGACGAGCTGGGGAAGAAGGTCGACGACCAGGACACCGAGACCGTCACGGTGCTCAAGCCGGGCATCAATCTGAAGAAGTCCTCGGACAAGACCGTGGTCGCCAAGGGCGGCAAGGTGACCTACACGTACACGGTGACGAACAAGGGTGACAGCGCCCTGTTCAACGTCACGGTGACCGATGACAAGTGCTCCCCGGTGGAGTACAAGTCCGGTGACACCAACGAGGACAAGGCACTGGACCTGGAAGAGACCTGGGAGTTCGAGTGCACCACCACCCTGAACGAGACCACTACCAACATCGCAGTGGCCTCCGGGGAGGACGGCACCGGCCAGAAGGTCAAGGATCAGGACACCGCCACGGTGATCGTGCCCAAACCGGGCATCAAGATCGTCAAGGCCGCGTCGGCAACAACGGTGAAGGTGGGCGAGAGCGTCACGTACACCTACACGGTGACCAACACCGGCGACACCCCGCTGCTCAACGTCACTGTGACCGACGACAAGTGCTCCCCTGTGGAGTACAAGTCCGGCGACACGAACGGTGACAAGGCTCTGGATCTCAAGGAGACCTGGACCTTCACCTGCACAACGGCACTCAACGTGACCACGACCAACGTCGCGGTGGTCACCGGTAAGGACAAGACCGGCCAGGAGACCACCGACAAGGCGCAGGCCACTGTCACGGTGACCCAGGTCAGCCCGATCGTGGCCAAGCAGATCTGCCCGATCGACGTCACGCTGCACAAGCCGCAGCCGAAGAAGGTCGGCAACAAGGTGATGACCGACAAGATCAAGACCAAGAAGTCCTCCTGTGTCTTGCTCAAGCCCGTGGTGCTGTGCCGGCCACTGGCATCCACCGCAGCCGGCGAGACCGCCTTCTGCGAGACCAAGGTCACCAAGAAGGGCCGGATCACGGTCAAGACCAAGGGCTACAAGGCCGTGCGCGTCAGCGTCATCGTGCGCACCAAGCCCAAGCCCGGCTTCGAGGACCTCTGGAAGCCCGACACATGGCGCAAGTCCTGGAAGCTGAAGTAACCGGGTAGCCACGGCGAAGGGCCGCATCGATCAAAGGTGCGGCCCTTCGCAGGGACCTGAGAACCCCTCTCGCAGGACGATTGGGACCGATGGCAGATTACCAGTCAGGAGGATCTGGGAATGCTCCGAAAATTGATTGCCCCCGCCGCCTCAGCAGCACTAGCAGGACTGGTGTTGGCGGCCCCTGCAACGGCCGTTGCCCCCGAGGTCGCGCGGCACCCCAGCAAGGCACCCGGAAGTTCGTTGACGGTCACGGTGCTCGGCCTGCCGTCAAAGTGCAAGGGCCGAGTGGCGGTGTCCGGCCCGGGCGGTTATCGCAGGACGATCAGGATCAACCACACCAAGACCCTCCACAAACTGACTCCCGGCTTCTACCGCCTCACGGCCAAGTCGGTGCAGACCCCCCTGGGCAAGGCTCGGGCCATAGAGCGTACACGGAGCCTCAAGGTCCGGGTCACGGCCAACAAGGGTGGGCGGGCCCTGGTGCTCTACGTATCGCCGGGCACATCATGAGCCCGCTCTCACGCGACAGGCCGGGTACCGTACGGCCACCCACCGCAACTGGAAGGCCGCCCACGGCCCGAACGTGAGTGCCGGGCCAGGTGGTTTGGGACCTTGACGACCTCCACGACCGCGGGATTGCGCAGGGCGCAGTCTCACAACGCAGCAGCCAAGTCGCCAATGACCAGGGCACCGCAACCCACGACCTGCGGAGGCCTCCTTCGCCAATGGTCGCGACTCGCCCGCCCCGGGGACGGGTCACGGCCGTTTGATCTGGCAGACTAACGCGGTGGTGATCGAACCGCTCGGAATCCTTGGTGCTTTCCGAGTCACCCCCATCGCCCGCACCGATACCCGAGGCCAGTTCTACGAGTGGTACCGTCCGGACCTGCTGGCTGAAGCCACCGGTGCGGACTGGTGTGTGCAGCAGGCGAACGTCTCGCAGTCCCGGCAGGGGGCTCTTCGCGGAATCCACTTCTCCGAAGTGCCTCCGGGCCAGGCGAAGTACGTGACCTGCGTGCAGGGCCGGGTCGCGGATGTGGTGGTGGATATCCGCGTCGGCTCACCGACGTTCGGGCGCTGGATTCCGATCGAACTCGACGCGCGGAGCAAAGTGGCGGTGCTCATCGGTGAGGGTCTGGGCCACGGCTTCCAGGCCCTGACTGAGGACGCCACCGTGATGTACCTGCTCTCACAGCGATACTCCCCCGCCGTGGAGCATGGGATCAACCCCTTGTGCCGCACGCTGGGAATCCGTTGGCCCATCCCGGACCCGATCCTGTCCCCGAAGGACCGGGACGCCCCCTCACTGAACGAGGCGGCGGCACAAGGACTGCTGCCGCGCTACCGCGGCTGAACCAGAGGGACCCGCCGGGCGGACTGTTGCACTCGCGACCTGTCCACGGCTTCATCGGCGTCCAGATCCTGACCGTTCCCGCGTCAGGATCTGAGTACCCCCGTTTCTTGTCCGCGTGAAGGTCTTGCCCCGGGCTGACCGGCACCGCCACTGGCCGCGTGACCCGCGCACTGCATGCAAGGGCTGGCCGCCCCTCACCCCGACGACTGGTACGGCGTGGCTGCTGCCTTGCCCGCAACCAGTTCCGCGCGACTCGGCGCCGGGCGAGGCACTTACCCCCGACTCGCCGGCTATCGGTCCCGCACCTCCCAGGCGTGCTCAAGCGCCGCGCGCGCCTGCTTCTTGTCGCCCGCCTCAAGTAGTCCCGCTCCGGCCCAATACCACGCCTGCCAGTCTTCGGGGGCGGCCTGGGCAGCGGCAATACGCTCATCCAGCGGCCGCGCGTCCACGGCCTCGACCCGACCGGCCAGTTCCTGCATCCGGAAGCCGAATCTCACTTCCCGCCAGACCAGCCAACCGGCCAGCAGTGGCAGCAGGAGCACTGCGAGGCCGAGCCCGATCGCGATCGGTTCTCCGGTCCGCAGGAAGTCCCAGCCGCGCCAGGCCACCAGCACGGCGTAGACGGCAAAGGCCCCCGCCATCACGAGCGCGACCCGGCGAGCGGTCATGCCAGGCCCAGGAACGCATCCAGTCCGACGGTGAGACCAGGATGCTCGCCCACCTTGCGCACGCCGAGCACCACGCCGGGCATGAAGGAGGCCCGGTCGAGGCTGTCGTGGCGGATGCTCAAGGTCTCCCCCACCCCGCCGAGCAGGACTTCCTGGTGGGCGACCAGCCCCCGTAGCCGCACCGAGTGCACGGTGACACCGTCCACCGACGCACCGCGAGCCCCTGCCAGCGAGGTGGTGGTGGCATCCGGCGAGGGACGTCCGGAGCGTGCGGCCGCAATGATCTCCGCGGTGCGCACGGCGGTCCCCGACGGCGCATCCACCTTGTCCGGGTGGTGCAGTTCGACGATTTCCACGGATTCGAAGAAGGGCGCCGCGGTGGCTGCGAAACGCATCATGAGCACCGCTCCGATGCTGAAGTTCGGCGCCACCAGCACACCCACCTGCGGATGCCCGGCGAGTAGTTCATCGACCTCGGCCAACCGGGCGGCATCGAAGCCGCTGGTGCCCACCACCACGTGGATGCCGGCCGGGATGCAGTGCGCCAGGGTTCCCATCACGGCATCCGGTGTCGTGAAATCCACGACCACGTCGCAGTCGCCGGCACCCGGCAGCGGATCGCCGAGGTCGATCCGCGCAGCCAGTTCCATGCCGTCGGCCGCCTCGACCGCCTCGCACACCGTGCGTCCCATGCGCCCGGCGGCTCCCACCACACCGACTCGAATCATGCTTCCTCCATCGGGCCGACGACTACATCAACGGACGGCGAGGCCAGGATCTCCTCGGCCAGCTCACATACGTCCTGCACAGTCACCGCATCAACCCGGGCCAGGCCCTCGTTGAGCCCGAAGATCTTCTCCCCGAACAGCGCCCGCGTGCCCAAGCGCATCAACCGCATACCCGGGTCCTCGAGATCCAGCACCATCTGGCCCTTCACCTGGTTCTTGGCCGCCCGCACCTCCGATGCGAGCAGGCCGGCCGTGGCGGCCTCGTGCAGGACCGAGTCGATGACCTCGCGGGTCTGGTCCAGTTTCTCCGGGGCGCATCCGGCATGTACGCCGAAGACACCGGCGTCGCTGTAGCTGCCGCGGAAGGCGTTGACGGTGTACGCGAGACTGCGCCGTTCGCGCACCTCCTGGAACAGCCGGCTGGACATGCCGCCGCCGAGGATCGTGTGCAGAACCGCCATCGGGTACCGGCGGGCGTCGCTGCGGGCGATCCCCCGGTAGCCGCGCAGCAGGTTGGCCTGCTCGAAGGCCCGGCTCACATGCTCCCAAGCGGGCCGTGGCCTGCCCGGGCGGACCGAGGGCTTCGGCGGCTTGACATCCGCTTGCGCCGCGCCGAAGGCCTTCTGGACCAGGTTCACCACCCGGCGGTGGGAGGCGCTGCCGACGGCGGTGATCACGTAGTTGTCCGGCTGGTAGTAGCGCCGGTAGTGCCGGCGAATGGCGCTGGGACGCATACTGGCGACACTGGCCGAGGTGCCGGCCACCGGTGCGCCCAGCGGGTGCCGGGCGAACAAGGCCCCTTCCAACTCGGTGCGCGCGATGTCCAGCGGGTCGTCCTCGCTCATCGCGATCTCCTCGAGCACGACGGCTCGTTCGGCTTCGATGTCCGACTGCCTCAGCAGGGAGTGGCCCAGCATGTCGGCCAGGACGTCCACGGCCACCTCGAGATGCTCATCGAGCAGGCGGATGTGGTAGCAGGTGTACTCCTTGGTGGTGAAGGCGTTGATGTCCCCGCCCACCCCCTCGATGGCCGCGGCGATGTCCAGCGCGGAACGGCGGCCGGTTCCCTTGAACAACAGGTGCTCGAGGAAGTGGGTGGCCCCGGCGGTGGCACGCGTCTCGTGGCGGGACCCGATCGGCACCCACACCCCCACCGACACCGATCGCACAGCCGGGATCGACTCGGTAAATACGCGAGGCCCCGAGGGGATCTCGGTACGGTGCACCGTGATCCCCCCGGGGTCGCGCAGAACCACCTGGGAGCG
Source organism: Actinomycetota bacterium (assembly GCA_035429705.1). Taxonomy (GTDB): domain Bacteria; phylum Actinomycetota; class Actinomycetes; order S36-B12; family UBA10799; genus JADKAV01. The sequence goes on along the minus strand of DAOMFH010000119.1, from coordinate 575 downwards.
GGGGCTCACTCGGTCGTGGCCTCCTCCTCGAGGACCGGCATCAGGCTGAGCTTGCCGCGGTCGTCGATGTCCTTGATCTCCACCCGGATCTTGTCGCCGACCTTGACGACATCGTCGACGCTGTCGATGCGCTTGCCGCCGACGAGTTTCTTCACCTCGGTGATGTGCAGCAGGCCGTCCTTACCGGGCAGCAGCGACACGAACGCACCGAAGTTGGTCGTCTTCACGACCGTGCCCAGGTAGCGCTCGCCGATCTCGGGCATCTGCGGGTTCGCGATCGCGTTGATCATCGTCCGCGCCTCCTCGGCGGCCTCACCGTTGCTGGCACCGATGTAGATGGTGCCGTCGTCCTCGATGGTGATGTCGGCGCCGGTGTCGTCCTGGATCTGGTTGATGATCTGACCCTTGGGCCCGATCACCGCACCGATCTTGTCGACCGGCACGGTCAGCGAGATCACCCGCGGGGCCAGCGGGTTCATCTCGTCGGGGCCGTCGATGGCCTCGCCCATCACGTCCAGGATGGTCATCCGGGCGTCGTGGGCCTGCTCCAGGGCACCGGCCAGCACGCTGGCGGG
>DAOMFH010000118.1:0-6412 GCA_035429705.1 Actinomycetota bacterium | reverse complement strand
TGCAGCGTTCGCTCACGGGTGCGGCGGCGGAAAGGTCAGTCCCGTTCCGGGTCGGGCTCGGCTTGGTACACGAACCGGGACAGTGCCGCGAACCGGTCGAGGAACTCTTTGTCCGGCGGCAACTGCCGGATGATCGAGCGGTGCACCAGTGTGCCGGCGAGCACGTCGTAGACGAAGTCCGGGCTGGCGTCGGGGGAGGCCTCCCCCCGCTGCGATCCGTCCTCGATCAGCCGGACCACGATCGCCCGGGTCGGATCGAGGACCTGCTCCTTGAGCATCTGGTGCAAATGCGGGTCGGAGGTGGCTGCCGCCGCGACCGACAGAAGTGCGGCCTGCCCCTCCGGGGATCCGAGCCGCCCGTAGAACTCGTCCACGCTCTCGCGCACCGCCTCGTCGATGCTGTCTCCTTGCGGTGGCGGTCCCAGCAGGGCGGCGACGGCCGCGACGGCCAGAATCAGCTTCGAGGGGTAGCGTCGGTAGACAGTGGTCTTGGCTACCCCGGCCCGCTGCGCGGTGCCCTCCACCGTGAGGTTGGCGAGTCCGCCTTCGGCCATGAGATCACGTGCGGCGGCCAGGATCGCGGCATCAGCCTGCGGGTCCCGCGGCCGGCCGGGTTTGTTGCGGGGCTGGTTCATCGCAGTGAATCGTACCTGCCGGGCAAGCCGGGCCGGTGCCCGGTCCGCCGGCACGGTGACGGGGTCCGCTGCGCCGGACGCGATGCTGGACAATACCGTCATGAGCACACAGCCGAACCCGAACGTCGCCCTGCGCGGCGCCGTCGATCTGGGAGCCCTGGCCGCAGCGCGCGAAGCCGAGCAGCAGGCGGCCGCCCGCCGGGCCGACCCGACCGCAGCCAGGGTGATCATCGATGTCACCGAGGCGTCCTTCGAAAGCGACGTCATCGCCGCGTCCCAATCGGTGCCCGTCGTCGTGGACTTGTGGGCGACGTGGTGCGGTCCCTGCAAGCAGTTGAGCCCCGTGCTGGAGAAGCTCGCCGTGGAGTACGCCGGCAGGTGGGTGCTGGCCAAGGTCGACGTGGACGCGCAGCCCCAGATCGGTGCGGCGTTCCGCGTGCAGTCGATCCCCACCATCGTGGCGGTCATCAAAGGGCAGGTTCTGCCCCTGTTCCAGGGCGCCCTGCCTGAACCGCAGGTGCGCCAGTACCTCGAGGAACTGCTGCGAGTGGCCGCCGAGGCCGGCGTCGGTGGCAGCGTCGGCCCTGCGACCGCCGACGATTCGCAGGCGGCCCCGGAGGACCCGCGCTGGGACGAGGCGGCCGACGCCGTCGAGGCCGGCGACTGGGACACCGCCACGGCCCTGTACGAACAACTGCGGGTCGTGGACCCCGAGCAGGCCCAGGCGGCGCTGGCCCAGGTCGCGCTGGTGCGGCGCACACTGGGGGTGGACGCGGACGAGGCCGTGGCCGCCGCGGACGCCGATCCGCTGGATCTGGCCAAGGCCCGGGTAGCCGCGGATGTCGAGGTGGCGCAGGGTCAGGCGCAGGCTGCCTTCGACCGGATTCTCGTGATCGTGCGCGCCACCGCGGGGCAGGACCGGGTCGCGGCCCGGGATGCCCTGGTGGAGCTGTTCGCACTGGTCGGCGATGCCGACCCCGCGGTGATCGCTGCCCGGTCGAAACTGGCCAACGCCCTGTTCTGACCGGGCGGCCGGTCAGAACTGCGCCGACGATCGGTCAGCCCAGGCGACCGGTCAGCCCAGCACGGTCCGCAGGCGCTCCTCGCGCAGTTGCGTGACCTCCGGCTCCTCGAGGAACGGCAGGTCGCGACCGACGGCCCACCCGAGGAGGAGGTCGGCGACCTGCGGGTTGCGGGCCAGGCAGGGGCCGTGCAGGTACGTTCCGATGACATGGCCGCTGATGGCGCCTTCCGACCCGTCGCCGTTTCCGATCCCAGCCCGCACCGTCCCCAGTGGGGTGGCGTCCGGGCCCAGGTGGGTGGCACCGGCGTGATTCTCATAGCCGGTGAGCGTCTGGTCCAGCGGAGGTCTGGCCGTCGCGGCCAGCTCCCCGACTGCGCGCGTGGGCAGCCGGTCGGTGCGGATGTCGAGGATGCCCAGGCCCGGCGCCGGAGCACTCGTGGCGTCGGGGAAGTACTCGCCAAGCAACTGGTAGCCGGCGCAGATGGCCAGGACGGGTGCCCCGCGCTGCACGGCGCGCGCCAGGGACCCGTCGGCGCGCAGGGCGTTCGCAGCGGCCGTTTGGGCGCTGTCCTCGCCACCGCCGAGCACATAGAGGTCGGCGGTGGCGGGGACGGGGTCTCCGGGGTCGACGACGAGCACATCCACGTCGATCCCGTGCAGCCCGGCCCGGTGGCGCAGGGCCAGCACGTTGCCGCCGTCACCGTAGGTGCCGAGCAGGACCGGGTAGATCGAGACGAGGGTGATGCTCATGAGGTTTCCGCCGAGGTCCGCAGGTGGTGGAAGGCCGTGTAGGTCGCCGCGCAGTCGACCACGTCGAGTTCGCGCATGCCCGGTGGCAGGGGGGCGCCCGGAGCGTACGGATCCTCGATGACCACATGTTCGACCCCGGCATGCAACAGCCGGACGGCCAGGTCGCGTCGGCGATCGCCGGTGGCCACCACCACCCGTCCGCGCAACCGTTCGAAGGGCACGTCCCACAGCCACGACGGATCCCGGCCGTCGGCGGCGTTGGAGTTGATGGTGACGATCACCGGGGTGGGTGCCGGCGGCATCACGTCGACGAGTTCCGACCAGCCGGCCGGGTTCTTGGCCAGCAGCAGCCGGATGGTCAGTTCGCCGACCTTGATCACGGCGTAGCGTCCCGACACGGAGGTGACCGTGGCCATCCGGCGGGCGGACTCGGCCGGGTCCAGCCCGAGGACCGCGGTGGCCACCAGGGCCAGGGCGCCGTTGGCGGCGTTGAACCGGCCGGGCAGCTGCAGGTGCAGTTCGTAGCGCTGATGCCCCGGTCCGTGCACGATGCCGTGGTCGCCGGCGTACTCGAGCGTCCAGCTGGGGGTGGGCCGGGAGAAGCCACAGTGCGCACAGCCCCAGGTCGTGGCGTCCCGGCTCAACAACGTGCCACAGTCCAGGCAGACCGCGGAGTCGGCCGTCCAGACCTGACCGGCCGCCACCCACACCACGTTGGGCGCGTGGCGCGCGGCCCAGACGATCGACGGGTCGTCGGCATTGGCCACCACCGTGGTCTGCGCGGCGTGGTTGAGCATGTCGCGCCAGCGGCGGGCCACCATGGCCACCTCGTTCATGCGGTCGAGTTGGTCGCGGCTGAGATTACCGAGGATGACCACGCGCGGTGAAGTGGCCTCGAAGATCGCCGGCAGGTAGGCCTCGTCCACTTCCAGCACGGCCAGGGCGTCGGGATCCCCGCTGGCCAACGTCACCACGACTCCGGAGGTCATGTTGGCCCCGGTGTGCTGACTGATCACCGGGCCGGCCTGGGCCACCGCAGTGGCCAGTAGTCGGGTCGTCGAGGTCTTCCCGTTCGTGGCGCTGACCAGGGCGGCCACCCGGCCGCGGGCGAGATCGCGGATCGCGTCGGGGGCCAGGCGCAGGATCACCCGGCCGCCGATGACCATGCCCTCACCACGGCCCATCCGCCGGGACAGCGATGAGGTCAGCAGACCGATGCGGGCGGCGGCGCGGGTGCGAGCGGACACGGTCACACACGTGACTCTACGACACGGCCCGGAACGCCCGCTTCGCCTCACGAGCCGCCGGTTCTGTCACGCTGCTGCCTGTGAGCCGACCACCGGAGGGTCTTGCGACTGCGGCCTTCCCGCCGCTGCGACGCCACCAGTCCGCCTGCCTGGCGGTCTTCGATGCCGACCCGGATCGTCACCGGTACCACTTCGTGCTCCCTCCCGGATCCGGCAAGACCCTGCTCGGTGCGGTCCTCGCCCAGCGACTGGGGCGCAAGGTCCTGGTGCTGGTTCCCAACACGGCGATCCAGTCGCAGTGGCTGGACCTGTGGCGCAGGGCCGGGCTGACCGGCGTGGCCGACGACCGGTCCCTGGCCGCGGACGTGACCGTGCTGACCTACCAGGCCCTGGCGACGTTCGACAATGAGGCCACCGGTGAGTCGGTCATGGCCAGGCTGCATCCCAATGCCGCCCAGGTGATCGACGCGCTGCACGGCGCGGAGCCGTTCACGCTGCTGCTGGACGAGGCGCATCACCTGGCCCAGACCTGGGGGCAACTGCTGGTCGAGGTCCTGCGCAGCGCCCACACCGGCCAGGCCGACGGTCCGGTGGTGGTGGCGCTGACCGCCACCCCGCGGGAGTCCCTGTCCCCGGCCGAGGCGGCCCTCACCGACGAGTTGTTCGGACCGGTGCTGCATTCGGTGAGCACTCCCGCACTGGTCCGCGACGGCGTGCTTGCGCCTTACCGCGAGTTCGGCTGGTTCGTCACCCCCACCGAGGCCGAACGCGACTATCTGCGGCAGTCCGCGACCCGCTGGCGGGAACTGGTCACCGCGGTCATGCAACCCGGCTTCGCCCGGGTTGGCCTGCTCGACTATCTGGACAGCACCTGGGTGCGCCACGAGGGGGTGTCCTGGGGCTATCTGGAACGCACCCGGCCGGAACTGACCAGGGGACTGCTGCGGGGGGTGTACAGCGGAATCGTCCGACTCCCGGAGGGCGCGCGCATGCGCGACGAGCACCGGCAGCCGATGCAGGTGGAGGACTGGGTCGCGATCCTGGCCGACTTCGGCCGAACCGTGCTTGCCGCAACTGACCCGCCGGAGCCGGGCTGGGAGCGATTGCGAGCAGGGTTGCGATCGGTCGGCTGGACGCTTACCCGCAACGGGGCCCGGCGGGGGCAGTCGCCGGTCGACCGGGTGCTGGCCCGAACCGCGGCGAAGGCGGTGGCGGCGGGGTACCTGGTCGGTCAGGAGTACTTGGTGCGCGGTGCCGATCTGCGGGCGATCGTGCTGACCGACTACGAGAACGTCGAGGCCACACCGCCGGCCGATCTGCGGGCGGTTCTCGCGCAGCGCGCAGGTTCGGCCTGGGAGGCGCTGGCCCAGGTGCAGGCGGCGAACCCCGGCCTTCGCGTCGTGCTGATCACCGGCTCCTCGGTCGGGGGTGGCCGCGATGTGCTCGCCGATGTCGTTCCCGCCGGGATATGCGTGGTGGACCGGCCCGACGGACTGGCGGGCGCTGCCGGGCCGTGGAGTCCCCGGGAGTGGGTGGGACACATCACGGCGGCGTTCCAGTCCGGCGCCGTGGATGTGCTGGTGGGTACCCGGGGGCTGCTGGGGGAGGGCTGGGATGCCCCGGCGGCCAACGTTCTGGTTGACCTCACGGCCGCCACCACCGCCGCCGCGGTGGTGCAGATCAGGGGACGGGCGATCCGTCGCGATCCGGCGCGGCCGGACAAGCTCGCCCACGTCTGGTCGGTGACCGCTGTCGACAGCGAGCATCCCCGTGGGGATCTGGACTACCGGCGGCTGGTCGCCAAACACCGCGGCTACCTCGCGCCGGATGCGGCCGGCCGGATCGTCGCCGGGGTGGAGCACTTGGACGCCAGATGCGGGCGGTATGCGCCGCCCCCGCCGGCGGACCGGGACGCGATCAACGCCGACGCCCTGGCCGCTGCGGGCAGGCTGGCCGAATCCCGGCAGTCCTGGCGGATCGGAACCCCCTACCGGGACGTGGCCGAGACGGTCGTGCGAGTGACCCCGGCTCGTACGGCTGCCGTCGGAGTCCCCGAACCGGTGGTTCGCGCGTGGCCGGGCTGGCCCGCGGCGGGGGTCCTGGGCGGCGGGATCATCGGTGGGATCGCGGCGGTGACCGCCCAGGCGCCCACGGCTGGTGCGGTCGGGGTGACGCTGGTGGGAGCCGGGCTCGGCTGGGCCGGACAGGCGGTGGCGCGCTGGGTGCGGGTGCGGCGAGCCGTCAGCGAATCGGGTGTGGACGGGATGCTGGTGGCTTTCGGCCGGACCGTGGCCGCTGCCATGGGCGAGCGTGCTGAGGTTCAGGTGGAGCCGGAGGCGTCGGGTCACTGGGTCGTGCGACTGGCGCAGGCCGACGCCGCGCGATCACAGCGGTTCGCCGAGGCGGTCGAGCAGATTCTCGCACCGATCGACTTCCCCCGGTACATCGTGTCGCGGCGCACCGGGCTGCGGCGAGCGGTTATGTGGCACGCGGTGCCCGACGAGTTCGGGGTGAACAAGCAGGCCGCCACGGCGTTCCTGGGCCATTGGCAGCGGTTCGTGTCCCGTGGCCAGATTCTCTACACCGGCTCGCCGGAGGGTGCCGGGATCGCCGACACCGTCCGTGGACTGGATCCCATGGATCTCACGACGGCGATGTACGCGCAGTGGGGGTGAGGTCCGCGGCCCGCTCACCGATGGTGCGATTGCTCACGAACGTGGGACTCTTCACGAACGCGCCTGGCTTGCCCGCGCGAG
>DAOMFH010000117.1:0-6469 GCA_035429705.1 Actinomycetota bacterium | reverse complement strand
GGTTCTGCACACCGAACGCCGCCGAGCACCAGAACCAGTCGGTGTCCCAGCGCCACAGGTAGTCCAGGGTCGTCAGCACGTCCGTGCTGCGCTCCTGCAGCGACCGGTAGTAGATGTGCTGGCCGGTGTAGTCCGAGACCCGGCCGAGATCGCTGTAGGTCCCCAGCGTCAGGTACATCTCGTCGGCTGAGAACAGCGTGGCGTCCATGTAGTCGACCGGCACATCCTCGAAACTGCCCGTGCCGGTGATCGACGACATCGTCGCGGCCAGTTCCGCCGCACCGCGGAACCGGACATGACGCAGCGCGACGTTGCGCCGGACCGGTTCCAGTTCGATGTCCAACCGCAGTGCGTAGCCGAGACTGCCGTAGCTGTTGGGGAAGCCGAAGAACAGGTCGCTGTGCTCCCCGCCGGGGGCGGCGCGCACCACCTCACCCGACCCCGTCAGCACGTCCATGCCGATGACCGACTCGTGCGGGCAGCCGTTGCGGAAACTCGCCGCCTCGATCCCCAGACCGGTCACCGCACCGCCGAGGGTGATGGTGCGCAGTTGCGGCACGCACAACGGCACCAGTCCGTGTGGCAGAGTCGCCGCGACCAGATCCTCATAGGTCGTCAGCCCACCCACCGAGGCGGTCCGGCCGACCGGGTCGACCGCGAGCACGTGGGCGAACTCCGACAGGTCGAGTTCGGCGTCGGTCACCGCCCGGGGGCGGAACAAGTTCGAGGTGGACTTGCGCAACCGCACCTGACCGGACGTCCGGCGCAACTGGGCGGCAGCATCCTGCGCCGCACGGTCGTACTGGAACGTCAGGTCCACCCGGCAAATCTAGTCCGAAGCCGCGCCTCATGGAAACCGCCGACCGCGGGCAGAAAGTAACCGGGTCCGAGTGAACAAGCGTGCGAGTTGGTCGGACCTGCCGACCTGTCCCGACGTGGGGTTCAGCGCCGCGTGGGTACTCGGACCCGGTTGTCGATGGCCTGCGCCATCTGGTTCCTTTCTACACCTCTTCTCGGCTGCGGCGGGCGCCTTCCTGAGAACACGCCGGGACCGTCACCGGTTCGGCGGCGTGTCTGTGGACAGTCCGCGGGCGGACCCGGGCCATCCGGACAGGCCGCTCACTGCACCAGGGCGGACAGCCCCTCGGTCCCGGCGGCCATGGCGCGGCAATGGAAACCCACCCAGCCCGCCACATCCCCCGCCGCATACGCTCGCAGCGCCCGGGCATAGGGGCTGCGCCCCTGGGTGTGCAGTCCCGCCTCGGGCACCGACCAGTTGTCCGGATCGACACCCCGGCCGGAGAGTACGAGCCGGTCAACGGCCCGGGCCACCAGACCGCTGCCGTACGTGAACGGCTGCAGGGTCATGAGTTCGCCGTGGACCACCGCGGCAACCACCAGGGCCGGCGCCCGCGTCGGCTGTTGCAGCCGGTGGGCGAGACCGGCCAGCCGTTCCGGCAGGTCCCCGGCCGGCGCAACTGCCAGCCGCAGCGGGTCGCGAGGCGCACCGGTGCGCGGGCGGCCGAGATCGTCGGGGGTGACCTGGACCGCGACCAGGGCGTGCAACCGGGCCAACGCCTGCAGCGGCGCGGTCTCCCACACGGCGCGGATCTCCGGCAACTGCGCGTACATGGCGACGATTCCGCCGGCTGCCCGGCCCATCGGGGTGTCGTCGGCGGCCTGGCCCGCCTGCCAGACCTGCCACTCGATCTCCAGCCCGTCGATCCCCGCCGAACTGGCCGCACCCGCGAGCGCGGAGCGCCGGGACAGTTCCTGCGCCGAGCGCCGCAACTGCCGGTCCCAGAGCATCGCGTCGAACGCCGCCCGGGCTCCGTCGGCCGCCTCGGCGACCCCCGGCAGAGCGGCGACCGCGGCGAAATCATCCACGTCCTCGACGCTATCGCCGCGCCCCGGGCCACCCGTCCGGCCCCCCGTACCGGAACGACCCGGGACCGGCACCGATAGCGTTGCGGTCTGCCATCGCGGGTCGCCTGTTTCACGACCCGCTTGCCCATCCGGCGCCCTACCTGATCGGATGGGAGCACACCCACGCGAGGAGAAGCCGATGTCGGACGAGGCGCTCGAGAACCTGCTGCACGAGAACCGGGTCTTCGCGCCCACGCCGGAGTTCGCCGCGCAGGCCAACGCAACGCACGCGCTGTACGAGGTGGCCGACGCGGACCGACTGGCGTTCTGGGACGCTCAGGCCGCCCGGCTGGACTGGCAGACGCCGTGGCAGCAGACGCTGGACTGGTCCGGCGCCCCGTTCGCGAAATGGTTCGTCGGCGGCAAACTGAACGTCGCCTACAACTGCGTGGACCGGCACGTGGCCGCCGGACACGGGGACAAGGTGGCGCTGCACTTCGAAGGTGAACCCGGTGACACCCGCACGCTGACCTACGCGGACCTGCAGGAGCAGGTGTGCCGGGCGGCCAACGCGCTGACCGGCCTCGGGATCACCTCGCACGACCGGGTCGCGATCTACCTGCCGATGATTCCGGAGGCGGTGATCGCGATGCTGGCCTGCGCGCGGATCGGCGCGGTCCACTCAGTGGTGTTCGGCGGTTTCTCGGCCGAAGCGCTGCGCAGCCGGATCGAGGACGCCGAGGCCAAGTTGGTCATCACCGCAGACGGCGGCTACCGCAGGGGGTCGGCGTCGGCACTGAAACCGGCGGTGGACGAGGCCGTCGCGGCCTGCCCGTCGGTCGAGCACGTCCTGGTGGTGCGCCGCACCGGGCAGGACGTGGCCTGGAACGAATCCCGGGACCTGTGGTGGCACGAGTCGGTCGACGCCGCCTCCGCCGAGCACACCCCGGAGGCGTTCGACTCCGAACACCCGCTGTTCATCCTCTACACCTCCGGGACGACCGGAAAGCCCAAGGGCATCCTGCACACCTGCGGCGGCTTCCTGACCCAGACCGCCTACACGCACTACAACGTGTTCGACCTCAAGGACTCGGACGTGTACTGGTGCACCGCCGACGTCGGTTGGGTCACCGGGCACAGCTACATCGTGTACGGACCGCTGGCGAATGCGGCCACCCAGGTGATCTACGAAGGCACCCCGGACACCCCGCACCGGGGCCGCTGGTGGGAGTTGATCGAGAAGTACCGGGTCAGCATCCTGTACACCGCACCGACCGCCATCCGCACGTTCATGAAGTGGGGCAACGACATCCCGGAGCAGTTCGACCTGTCTTCCCTGCGGCTGCTGGGCAGCGTCGGTGAGCCGATCAATCCCGAGGCCTGGGTGTGGTACCGCGATCACATCGGGGGCGGTTCCACCCCCATCGTCGATACCTGGTGGCAGACGGAGACCGGAGCCATCATGATCAGCCCGCTGCCCGGCGTGACCGAGTGCAAGCCGGGTTCGGCCATGCGCCCGCTGCCGGGCATCGGAGCCGACGTGGTCGACGACCACGGCCAACCGGTGGGCCCCGGTGGCGGCGGCTACCTGGTGCTGACCGAGCCGTGGCCCAGCATGCTTCGCGGCATATGGGGCGACGACCAGCGGTACCGGGACACCTACTGGGCGCGCTGGCCGCAGTACTACTTCGCCGGGGACGGCGCGAAGTACGACGAGGAAGGCGCCGTCTGGCTGCTGGGCCGGGTCGACGACGTGATGAACGTGTCCGGTCACCGCATCTCCACCACCGAGGTGGAGTCCGCCCTGGTGTCGCACGTGCTGGTCGCGGAGGCCGCCGTGGTGGGCGCCACGGACGAGACCACCGGGCAGGGAATCGTGGCGTTCGTGATCCTGCGTTCCGACATGAGCGCACCGGAGGACACCGTCGCGCAGTTGCGTGACCACGTCGCCCACGAGATCGGCCCGATCGCCAAGCCCCGGCAGATCCTGGTCGTGCCCGAACTGCCCAAGACCCGCTCCGGCAAGATCATGCGCCGCCTGCTGCGCGACGTCGCCGAGAATCGCAGTCTCGGGGACATCACAACCCTGGCGGACCCGACCGTCATGAACCTCATCAGCGAGGGTCTGGGCAGCGGCGGTGACTGATCCTTCACCGCAGGGGGAGGTGTTCGAGCGACTGCCGCTGACCGAGCGTCTCTGGGTCCTCCGACAACTGCAGGACGAGACGGTCGGCGGAGCACTGCTGATCATCGCGGCGACCGTGGCCCTGCTTTGGGCCAACTCCGCCTGGGGGGACCTGTACTTCGAGATCTCCGACACGGTGGTCGGGCCGGCCTCCCTGCACCTCAACCTGTCCCTGGCCACCTGGGCGGCCGACGGCCTGCTCGCGGTCTTCTTCTTCGTGGCCGGACTCGAACTCAAGCACGAGTTGGTCAAGGGCTCGCTGAGCGAGCCGGCCAAGGCAGCCGTCCCGGCGGCCGCGGCACTGGGCGGCATGGTCGTCCCGGCGGCTATCTACGCCGCCGTCAACACCATGACCAGCAGCGGTGAGCCCAGTGGCTGGGGCATCCCGATGGCCACCGACATCGCCTTCGCACTGGCGGTGCTGGCCGTGGCCGGCCGGCACCTGCCGGTCACCCTGCGCGCATTCCTGCTCACCCTCGCGGTGGTCGACGACCTCGGCGCGATCCTGGTCATCGCAATGTTCTACTCCGAGGTCTTCAACCTTCTGCCGTTCGTCGGGTCACTGCTGTGCATGCTCGCCTACTGGCTGGCTCAGCGGGCCCGCATCACCACCCCGCTGGTGTACGTCCCGCTGGTCCTGCTCACCTGGGTGCTGATGCACTCATCCGGCATTCACGCGACCGTCGCGGGGGTCGCCCTGGCGATGCTCACCCGCATCCGGGAGGACCCGGGCGAGCAGGAGTCCCCGGCCGAGCGCCTGCAGCACCGGCTGCACCCCCTGTCGGCCGGCTTCTGCGTCCCGGTGTTCGCGTTCTTCGCGGCCGGGGTGGACTTCCGCGGGCAGGGCCTGCTGTCGGAGTTGGACAACCCCGTGGCCATCGGCATCCTCCTGGGCCTGGTCCTCGGCAAGCCGGTGGGGGTGCTGCTGGGGGCCGGGCTGACCGCACGGTTCACCCGCGCGAACCTGGCCAAGGGACTCAGTTGGCTGGACATCGTCGCTGTGGGAGTGCTGGCCGGCATCGGCTTCACCGTCTCGCTGCTCATCGCCGAGCTGGCATTCGGCACCGGCAACGAAGCGAAGGAGGCGGCCAAGGTCGCCGTGCTCACCGCGAGCACGATCGCGGCCCTGTTGTCCGTGGTCGTGTTGCGGGTCCGCGCCCGCGCGCACCGGCGACTGTTCGACACCGAGGAACGCGACGACGACCAAGATGGCATTCCGGACGTCTACGACGAAGAGCGCGGACTAACCTGAACCCATGGCGATTGACACGAAGCAGACGGATCCCGGGATCATCGAACTGGTCCGCTCCGCGGCAGCCGACACGACCGAGTTGGTCAAGCAGCAGATCGAGCTGACCAAGACCGAGGTCAAGGAGAACGTCCGCACCGCCGGCTCGTCGTTCGGGATGCTCGCGGTGGGCGGGGTCATCCTGTTCCTCGGCGTGATCTTCCTGCTGGTCACTCTCGCGTACGTCCTCGTGCAATTGGGCCTGCCGGTGTGGGCCGGCTTCGGGATCGTCACGCTGGTACTGCTGGTGCTGGGTGCCATCATCAGCCTCGTCGGGATTCGCCGGGCCAAGACCATCAACGGTCCGGAAAGGTCCATGGCCGCGCTCGAGGCCACCAAGTCCACGCTGCGCGGGTAGTGCCCCTCACAGTCACGCCCTACGAGGCGGTCCACAGCCCCGGGCCGTGGACCCACCGCCTGGTCCCCGCGAACGGGGCACAGTTCCACCTCGTCGAAGCCGGTGACGGGCCGCTGGTGGTTCTCCTGCACGGGTTCCCGCAGTTCTGGTGGACCTGGCGGGAATACATCCCGGCCCTGGCCGCCGCCGGCTACCGGGTTGCGGCGATGGATCTGCGTGGCTATGCCGGCTCCGACCACGCCCCCCGGGGCTACGATCCGACCACGTTGTCCAACGACGTCCTCGGCACTATCGCCTGCCTGGGTGAGCAGTCCGCCGTGATCGTCGGGCACGGTTGGGGGGCCCACATCGGCTGGGTGGCCGCCAGGCGCTCGCGTACCGTCACCGGGCTGGCCGCGCTTTCCGCGCCGCACCCGGTGCGTCTGCGGGATGCCGCGCGGACCCAGTCACAGATGCAGGCGTGGCGCTACGCCCTGCGCTATCAGTGGCCCTGGTTGCCCGAGCGCGACTTCGCCGCCGACGGGGCGATCCGGGTCGCCGAGGTCCTGCGCGACTGGTCGGTGCGCACCGACTGGCTCACACCAGAGGTTGCTGCCCGCTTCCGCGCCGCCTTCCTGGAGTCCAACACCGCGCACTGCGCCATCGAGTACCACCGATGGGCCTGGCGCAGTTACTTGCGGGCGGACGGCCGACGGTTCAACGCGCTGATGGCCGCCGAGCCCATCCGTCAACCCGTATTGCACATCCACGGCGAACAGGACCCCACAGTGCT
>DAOMFH010000116.1:0-6631 GCA_035429705.1 Actinomycetota bacterium | reverse complement strand
GAATGACCCGCAGCAAGTGCTGGCACTGGTCATCGCTCTGAACGTGCGGGACTGAGTGCGGCGCCGTGGCTAGTGTGACTCCGGCATCGTGATCTCCAGCCCGTGCGTGACCTGCCCCTTGACCGCCACACAGCGCCAACGGCCGATCTCGGATCGCACCCACCAGCCATATGAGCCGTGCGTACCGAGACCGGCCGGTCCCCGGCATGCCACATGACCCGGCGCCCCGCCCGGCAGATGGGAGCGCGCATGAGGAAGCCACTGCACCATCGCGCGGGACGGCCATCGCACACGCTCGCTGCTGCCGGCCCGGAACCCCGATCGGACGAGCCACAAGGACGCAAAGGCAACGAGGGCACAGATCGCCAGGAGTCCCTGCCGGACTCCGATCACCGCGCTCACGGAACCCGCCAGCCCCGCGCAAACCGTCAGGGCGCCCACTGCCAGAGTGTCGTACAGGCCGAAGACCCGAGCGGCAAGTTGGTCGATCGCCAGTCGCTGAAGGTGTGTGACGGCAGCGATCTCAGCCATCACTGTGAACAGACCCCCCATCAGAACCGCCACGAGCGCGGGCAGCAAGCCCCGCGCGAACGCCAGGGCCACCGTCGCGAGGACGAACAGGAAAGTACATGCGATCAGCCAGGAGAACTCTCGGCCGACTCGGATGCGGGCGGCCAGGATCATACTCGCAAAGGCGCCGACGGCGAATGCCGTGTTCAACCAGCCGATGCCGGTCTCCCCGGCTGCCAGGACCTCACCGCCGACCAGGACGATGGCCACAACGAGGTACCCGTACAGAGCGTTGTTCGCGACGGCAAATCCGAACGTGACACGCATCCGTCGGTCGGACATCACGAGCCGAATGCCGCCCAGGAGAGCGTGCCCCTGGTCGCCCACTCCGGCGTCTGGGACCGGCGCAGCCAGCCTGGCCCGACCCAGCGCCAGGACCGCCAGGGCGAGGCAGGCAAGAGCGGCAAGACCGCCTCCGGCCACGGGCGCCCCGGTGAGCAGCACAAGGCCGAGGAGGCCAGGCCCGGCCACCCAAGCGGCGTTCTCGGTGCCAGTGGCAAGGGAGTTGGCCGCCGGCAGGTCGTCCTCGGACACCAACTGGGGTGTGGCAGCAGCAAGAGCCGGGTAGGACGGCGTGGCCACGGTGGCCGCCACGGCGGCAAGTCCGATCAGCGCCGGCGCGGACCAACCCATCGCCAGTCCCGCGGTCACCAGTGCCGTCAGTGGCAGGCGCAGCAGAATCGACCAGCGCAGCACACTGCTGCGGCTGTACCGGTCGGCGATAACGCCGGAAGCAGTGGAGAAGAGGATGTGCGGGCGAATCCGAGCGCCGCGGCCATCGATACCCAGACACCCGACCCGGTTCGCTGCAAGGCGTGCACACCGACTGCCAGGGTGATCTGCAACTGGCCCAGGGTCGCCAGACCGTGCCCTGCCAGCATCCTCGGGAAGGGCTCGGTGCTCAGAGCACGCCGAAACGATGAAGGTCCATTCCCTCCGGCTCGCCACTAACTTGGGCTGACCTAAGTGGTCAGCCAATCCCCCGAACGTCCCTCCTCTGACAGGCGCCGGTTGTCCAGGTCCGCCGGCTACGGGACAACCGGCCGAGACATCCGGCCGCGGACCGCTGGAACGCCTTCAGCACCCCGGCGCCGGGCCTTGCGACTAAAGTCGGGGCAGACCCCCGCCAGCGAGGAGAAGTATGACCCCGGAGCAAGCGCAGTACTACGCGCAACGATTCGAGGCCGTCGTCGGCAATGTGGAGAGATTCATCCAGGGCAAGGACGACGTTGTTCGCCTGGCCCTGATCGCCCTGCTGGCCGAGGGTCATGTCCTCATGGAGGACGTCCCGGGAGTCGGCAAGACTTCACTTGCCCGCTGTCTGTCGGCGTCACTGGGCCTCAGCGGCAGTCGTATCCAGTTCACACCGGACCTGCTGCCCTCCGACGTCACCGGGGTCACGGTATTCCACCAGAGCAAGGACACTTTCGAGTTCCACCCGGGGCCGGTGTTCGCCAACATCATCCTGGCCGATGAGATCAACCGGGCTTCGCCCAAGACCCAGTCGGCCCTGCTGGAGGTCATGGCCGAGCGCACCGTCACCGTCGACGGACGCAGCCACGCGGTTCCCCGGCCCTTCCTCGTGCTGGCCACACAGAACCCGGTGGACATGGACGGGACCTTCCCATTGCCCGAGGCGCAACTCGACCGCTTCATGATGCGCATCTCGGTCGGGTACCCCGATCCGGCCGCTGAGACGCAGATTCTGAAGAACGCCCATGAGGGCCGGCGACTGGAGGACCTGCGGGCGGTTTCAGGGATCGACGAGGTGACCGGGATGATCAAGGCGGCCGCCGGGGTCCACATCGCCGACAGCGTGCTCACCTACATCGTGGGACTGATCACGGCCACACGGACCTCGCCAGGGGTCAGGCTCGGCTCGAGCCCGCGCGGTGGACTGGCACTCATGACCGCGGCGCGTGTGCGGGCGGCCTCGCGCAGCCGCCATTACGTGACCCCCGAGGATGTGATGGCCCTGATCCAGCCGGTGCTCGCCCACCGCCTGGTGCTGTCCCCCGAGGCGATCGCCGCCGGCGCCACTGCGGAGCAGGTTCTCAGCGAGGCCACCCGCGGGGTGCCCGTGCCACAAGGGTGACGATGACCGCCACCACGAATACTCCGGTCGTCGTTCCCGCCCAGGGTGAGGAACCGGATTCGGTCCGGGAGGTGTCCGGGCGCACCAAGGGCCTGCTGATCACTGTGCCGGTACTGGTGGCTCTCGGATTCCTGATGGGCTACCCCGCGCTCATCGCGCTGGCCTCGGCCCCGCTGCTGCTGATCGCCCTGGCCCTGTTCATGGTCGGACGGCGCCCCGGTGGCAACCTGAGGCGCGGGGTGGAGCCCTCCCAGCTCACCCGCGGGGAGACAGCCACGGCGTGGATCACCAGTGTGAACAACCGTGTGACCCCGACTGGCGTGGTGGAGGCCCTCGACAGCATCGCGGGCCAGCCGGTGGAGGTGCTCATCCCGCCGGTCCCACCCCGGGGCGAGAAGACCGTGAAGTACCGGTTCATCCCCCTCAAGCGCGGAGAGTTGCACCTGGGGCCGGTCACGCTGGAACGCCGCGACCCGTGGGGGCTGTTCGTGCGCAGGGCCACGGCGTCGGCGGAGTTGAACCTCCTGGTCCATCCGAGAGTCCTTCCGGTCGAGGTCACGCTGGCCGGCAACCGGATTGGTCAGGAGGGTGGCACGGCCGACCGGGACGTGCTGGGCAGCAACCAGTTCCACACCCTGCGGGACTACGTCGTGGGTGACGAACTGCGTCGGATCCACTGGCGCAGTTCCGCGCGGGTCGGCAAGTTGATGGTCAAACAGTTGGTCGACAATCCCCTGCCCCGGGCCCTGCTGATACTGGACAACGACATCCGCTCCTACCGCCAGGAATCCGACTTCGAGGAGGCGGTGGACGCCGCCGCCTCGATCGGGTCGGCGATCGTGCGCGCCGGACTGCCCGTTGCCCTGCGCACGACAGGTGAGGACGCCGCGATCGAAGTGCTGCGGGTCGAGGACCTCACCGGACTTCTGGACGCACTGGCCTTGAGCGACCCGCGTATCCTGCGGTCGTCACCTCCGGCCCTGCGGCAGGTTCTGCTCGCGACCAAGTCCACGTCGTTCTTCCTGGTGACCGGTCCCAACACCGGACTGATCCCCAGTGCTATCGCTGCGCTCGGGCTGGTCGGTGAGGGCACCGTCGTGCGCATCGGCCAGTCGGGCGGAATGAGCCGCCCGCGGCGCGGCATGGTGTTCCGCGATGCCCTGACCTGCCGGGACCTGGCTGCCGCGTCACTGCCCACCACCGGTGCGCCATGACCCGGCTCGACGTCGTCCGGCGAACCGTGGCGGTGGGCATCATGTGCCTGGGGGCCACCGCGGTGTTCATCCGGCTGTTCGGATTCGAGCCGGTCCTGCTGCGGCTGTATCCGGTGATCTTCCTGTGCTGTGTCGGCTACGCCCTCGGAACAGCCGGCGGGCAGCGGGTGGCACGCGGCCTGGGCGCCCTCGTGGGGCTGATCACCACCGTGATCGGCAGCGTCGCCCTCGGGGCGATGACAATCCAGAACGAGGCGGGCCGGATCAGTGTGTCGAGCTTCGTCGGCGGGCTGGTCGAGGGGTTCGGCATCATCATCCGCGCCGTGGTTCCCGCGCCCGTGAACGCCGAGACCGTCACCGCGGCGATCCTGCTCAGCGCTTACGGCACCCTGGTCGCGTGTCTGCTCGTGACGACGTTCGTCCCGGCCTCCAGCTTGGCGCCACCGGTGGTCATTTTCGTCGTCGGGCTCATGCTCTCGCAGGGCTCACTGCTGCCGGCGATGCCTTTCGCAACGCTGTTCATCGCCAGCGTGGTCGTCGCCCTGGCGCTCATGCCGGCCGCCAAACAACTCAACCGCATCCAGGACGGCGCGGAGTTCGCCGATGTGGAGACCGTCGCCCGCCCGGGCCGACCGCTCCGGGTGGCCATGATGAGCGTCTCGGCGATCCTGGTCGCGGTGGTTGCCTCCATGCTGGGGCCGCTGGCTCAGGTGGGTTCGGTCCGCCCACCGTTCGACCCGCATCAGAAGGACAACTTCCGGCCCGACACCGACCTCGACGGCGACGACGTGGTGTCCCTGGCCACCAAGTGGCAGACCATGCGGCGCAACGATCCGTTCGACGTGTTCACCGTCACCGGCCCGGACATCCCGCGTGCCGTCAACTGGGCGATCAACTCCAAGTTCGACGGAGTCGCCTGGAGCAGTCTGACCACATTCGACCAGGTGGACGCCGACGGTATCCCCTACGTGGGCGCCAAACCGCGTTTCACCACGACCGGGACCACGGGTTTCGAAACCGGCCCCGGCCTGCCCGGGCCATGGCTACCGGCCACTTACCGCCCCACAAACGTGACGGGCGTGCTGGCCCGGGCCGATCCGGAGGGCACCATCGTCGCCGGTGACGACAAGGGCGCGGACAAGACCTACTCGACGGACTTCCGGGCTCTGGCGATGCGCTCCTTGGCCCCGCTGGCCACGGTGAGCCCAGTGAACCGCCCCGAGTACGGCACGCTGCGGGAACTGCCCCCGGGCTTCCCGCTGGAACTGGCCTACTTCGCGCAGAGCGCCATGTCCACTGGCACGACGCCCTACACCCGGCTACAGGCATTGGCCGACACGTTGTCCTCGCCCCCCTACACGGAGCAGGTCGACTCGATCCAGAACTCCCTGAACGTCGCCGCCCTGCAGGATCTCGTCCTGGTCAGCAAGAAGGGCACCGAGGCGCAGTTCGCCACCGCCTTCGCCATGATGGCCCGCAGCCAGGGTTATCCGACCCGCCTGGTGGTGGGCTACTCGACTCGCGGGAAGGGCGCAAGCCGCACGGTCAAGTCCACCGACGTGATCATCTACCCGGAGGTCGAGTTGACCAAGGTCGGCTGGGTGCCGTTCGCCCCCGGCCCCCGGGACCAGGCGCGTGGGGTGCCGGTCATCCAGCGCGTGATCCCACCGAAGCAGGAGAAGCCCCCGAAGCCCACCCCAACCCCCAGCGAGAAGCCCACTCCCAGCCCCAGCCCGTCGCCCAAACCCGATGAAGACACCAACAGCCGATCCTGGTGGGGACTGCTCGCCCCATTGTTGGGGGTGCTGCTGGTGCTCGGCTGGCCGGTGCTCGTCTCCTGGCAGCGGCGCCGGGTCCGTGGACGCTACCGGGCCGGCGCCCCGGATGATCAGGTCGCGGGTGCCTGGAGATACGTACGTGCCAGTCGACAGCGGTTGGGGCAGCCCCTGGACGACGCCGCCTCACCTGCCCGCTACGCAGCTGAACCTGGTGATGAACCGGGACTCGCGACCCTCGCCGCCCTGGCCGAGGCCGCGATGTACGCCCCCGAGCAACTGGGCCAAGCCGATGCGCAACGGGCCTGGGAGCTGGCCGATCGTCTGGTGGGCGCGGCGGTCAAACGCGCCCGCAGAACGCGCAGACTGCGCTGGTGGTTGGTGCCGCGCAGGGCTTAGCGTGGACGGTATGCACCCCTCCCCGGCCGACGACCCGACCATCTACCCGGGCTCTCGCAGTGAGCAGCAGTGGCGAGCGGCACTGTCCCCGCAGGAGTACCTGGTCCTGCGGGAGGCGGGCACGGAGCCGGCATTCACCGGCGAGTACACCGACACCGAAACCACGGGGGTATACACCTGTCGGGCTTGCGGCGCCGAGTTGTTCCGGTCCACCGAGAAGTTCCACTCCGGCTGTGGTTGGCCGTCCTTCTTCTCCCCACTGGCCGGAGACCGGGTGATCGAGATCGAGGACAGATCCCTGGGGATGGTGCGCACAGAGGTGCGCTGCGCCGCCTGCGGGTCCCATCTGGGGCACGTGTTCGCCGGCGAAGGCTACGACACTCCCACCGATCTGCGGTACTGCATCAACTCCATCTCGCTGCGACTCGACCCCACCACCTAGGGAAGCACTGATTAGCAATGCCCTGGCCGCAACGCGCCTGGCAGCGCGATCTGCGGCCCCCCGCATCTGGCGCCATGGCATCAGCCATGACACAAGATCTGGGGAACCACATCCCACACCGCCAGCCCCGTTTCGC
>DAOMFH010000115.1:0-6674 GCA_035429705.1 Actinomycetota bacterium | reverse complement strand
TCGCTCACGGATGCAGCGTTCGCTCACGGATGCAGCGTTCGCTCACGGATGCAGCACGCCGGTCCCGAGGGCGGACGACCGGGCTAGCGCGGGGAAGCCCGGGCGTTCGTGCGGCGATCCCCACGTTCGTGAGCGATCGCTACGCCGGTGAGCAACAACCCACAACGAAGCCGTCCCGATCCCGTACCACCAACCACACCCCTGGAGGCCCGCAAGCCGGGACAGGGCGTCCGGGCTGTCAACCAGCGAGGATCCGAAGGGGTCTCAGGTGATGGTCAGCGTGATCAGCGTGCCCCGGGTGACCTGGGTCCCCGCCGAGGGGTTCTGGGACAGCACACGGTTGGCGATGGTGACGCCGAACTGTTCGTGGGTGCGGACCTGGAATCCGGCATGCTCGAGGGTCGACTTGGCAGATTCGGTCGACATCCCGACCACGCTGGGAACCGGAACGTACTGGGAGCCCTTGGAGACCAGCACGCGGATCCTGTCCCCGCGGTAGGCGGTCGTGCCCTCTGCCGGATCGGTTCCGATCACCTGGCCGAAGGGAACCGTCTGGTCGAAGCGCTCGACCGGTTTGGGCCGGAACCCCGCTCCGCTCAGGGTGGCCTGGGCCTGCTCGGTGGTCATCCCGCCCACTTCCGGAACGACGACCGGCTCCGGGCCGAGGGAAAGCGTCAGGGATACCTGCGCGTCGCGTTTCAGGGGGGTGCCGGCCGACGGGTCGGTACGCATCACCAGGCCCTGGTCGACCTTCCGGCTGTAGTCCTGCAGAATCTGGCCAGTACGCAGGTTGACCGCTCCCAGAGCCTTGGCGGCGGCCTCCTGGCTCATTCCCCGGACTTGCGGGACGAGGTATCTTTCGGGTCCCTTCGACAGCACGACGGCGACGGTGCCCCCGGCAGCGACTTTGTCGCCGGCGCGGGGATCGCTGCGCATGATCGTTCCGGCTGCGTACTTCTCCGAGTAGCGTTCCTCGGTGACCCGCATCCGCAGGCCAACGTCGTTGAGCGTGGTCAGTGCCTGCGTCCGGGTCAAGCCCACCAACTTCGGGGTGTCAATGGTCTGTGTGGTCCCCAGTTGCCAGGCGAAGTAGCCCACGAGCGTGCAAAGTGCCGTCAGCAGCAAGAGGGCGAACCGGCGGCGCCACTTGCGACGTGGACGCCGGCGCGGCGTGGCCGGAACTGGTGGGGGAGGGCCGACCACCGCGACCGCTGGGGTCGGTTCGGCCACCCGCCCGTCCGTTCCGGCGGGTGCGGGGCCGGACGCCGGGTCCGGATCGGGCGCATCGACCTGGGCTGACTCCGTCGCGGGATCGTTGCGCACGACCAGGGTCGCGGGGACCGGTGCCGGGATGGACGCCGGGACGGACGCCGGGGCGTCCGGTCGGAACGCCGGGGGTGCGGCCTCCCTGGGGCCGGTTCGTCGTCGCAGGGCGGAAACCGCGGTGAGCATCTCGGTGGCGGTCTGGAACCTCTCGGCCGGGTCCTTGGCTGTCGCGCGCTCGCACAGGGCGTCGATCGCGGGGTCGATCTCGACGAACAGGCTGGGGTTCGGGACCTGCTGGGTCTGGTGCAGGTTGAGCACGTCGTCCGGACTGTCGGCGCGGAAGGGGACATGCCCGGTGAGCATCTCGAACAGCAGGATCCCGGTGCTGTACAGGTCGCTGCGGGGGTCCGGGAGTCGGTCCAGCGCCTGTTCGGGGGCCAGGTAGGCCGCGGTTCCGATCAGCAGTGTGGCCCGGTGGTCACCGTCCTCGATGGCCCGTGCCAGGCCGAAGTCCGTGACCTTGATCTCGCCGCGGTCGCCGAGCAGGACATTCTCCGGCTTGATGTCGCCGTGCACGAAACCCGCCGAGTGGGCGGCTTGCAGGGCTTTGAGAATCGCCGAGAGGATCTCCAGCGCACGTGCCACCGGCAACCTTCCGCCGAATGTCAGTTCGCTGCGCAGCGTGCGCCCGGGGACATACTCCATGACCAGGTAGAGAGCGTCGGCGGTGCGTCCCCGGTCGTACACCGCGACCACGTGCGGATCGGACAGTCTGGCGGCGGCGCGCGCCTCGGTCACGAATCGATCGGCCAGTCCGGGCTCGTAACCCAGGTCTTCGTTCATCACCTTCACGGCGACCACTCGTTCGAGGCGGTTGTCGAAACCCTCGTACACGGTGCCCATGCCGCCGTGGCCAACCACGCGCTCGACGCGGTATCGTGCATCGAGCACGCGGCCGCTGAGATCCGAGGTGGTGCGCACGCTCAAAGTGTACGATCGTCCCCCGGGCCGCCGGTCCGGTCGGCCGGTCGAGATGGTGACCAATGTCCAATCGCCGTAGTGAGATCGCGATGGCGGCCACGGAGGTCCGGGATTTCCTGGCCGCTGGCCGGACCGCGCAGGTCGCGCTGAACGGACCTGACGGATTCCCCGATCTCACGCCCATGTGGTACGTGGTCGACGACGCGATGTTGTGGATGCGCACCTATCGGAAAAGTCAGAAGGTGGTCAACGCGCGGCGGGACCCCCGGTGCTGCGCGGTGGTCGAATGCGGGGACCGGTATCTGGAACTGCGGGGGGTGCAGATCACCGGGCAGTTGCACATCACCGAGGAGGTGGACCGGATCTGCTGGGTGGCCGCCCGGCTGATGGTCAAGTACGAGGGGGTCGGGGCCGAGCAACTGCCCGCGCTCGAGGCCGCCTACCGGCCTCGTGCACCCAAGCAGGTCGCCCTGGCCCTGCCGTTGGAGCACATCGTGTCCTGGGACCATCGCAAACTGGTGGATGCCTGAACGACCACGCCGGGACGCGTCGCGGCGGGGAGGCAGCGCAGTCGCCGGGCAGGACCCGTGGTGCCCGATCGTGATCCCGACTGCGTTCGGCCGGGCCGGTGCACGGGGGTGCGTCCTTTCTGTGCCGCGCAGCCGGGTCGAGGGGTGGCCGTGTCAGGATTGGACGGGAGGATTCATGGACGGTTGCGGCGCTGGTGCCCACCGCCCGATGACCGGGAGGCCCGAGTGGAGGCGTTGACTGAGCAGCCGCGCGGGCACTCGTTCTTCGTCCACTACGTGGTTGTCGGGCTGGTGGGGTCGATCATCGTGGCCATCGGCTCGCTCGGGGTGGGGTGGCTGCCGGTCAACACTTCTCTGTACGGGAACCCGGTGGTCGAGGCGCTGCGGTCTCCCGGGGTAGGGGTCGCCCTGGCGCGGTTCTGTGTGATCGCCGGCATGGCGCTGATCCTGCAGGCCTGGCTCGTGCTCGGCTACGACGTGCTGCGCGGTCGTGTGCGGGAGCTCCGGGCCCTGTGGTGGACCCTGGCCGCCTGGTGCGCGCCACTGCTGCTGACCCCGCCGCTGTTCAGCCGGGATGCCTACGCGTACTACACGCAGGGCAAACTGCTCATCCAGGGCCTGAACCCGTATGACGTGGGTGTGGCCGCCGAGTCGGGCTGGTTCAACGACGGCGCCGACCCGCTGTGGGCCGAGTCCCCGACGCCCTACGGCCCGCTCTACCTGCTGATCGAGCGGGGCGTGGCCGAGTTCGTGGGTCCGCATCCGGTCTGGGCGGCCATCGCCTTCCGGCTGTGGGCGGTGCTGGCTGTGGCGGTCCTGGCGGTCGCGGTCCCGGTGCTGGCACAACGCCACGGCATCAGCGCGCCCAAGGCGCTGTGGCTGGCCGTGCTGAACCCTTTGGTACTCATGCATTTCGTGGCCGGTGCCCACAACGATGCATTGATGGCCGCCGCGGTCGTGGTGGGGTTGCTGTGGGCGGTGGACTATCATCCGATCGCCGGCACGCTGGCCCTCGCACTGGCGATCAGCGTCAAGCCGATCGCGCTGATCGCCCTGCCGTTCATCGGTCTGATCTGGGCCGGGGTGAACGCCGGCTGGTGGGCGCGCATCCGGTGCTGGATCGCGTCCGGGGTCATCGCGGGCGGGGTCGTGATCGGGCTCGGGCTGCTGTCCGGCACCGGGCTGGGCTGGGTGGCCGCCCTGTCCACGCCCGGGGCGATCCGGACCTGGTTGTCACCCCCCACAGCGGCGGGCATGCTCATCAGCGCGGTGGTGCGGGCGGTCGGACTCGGCGACCATGTGGACGTGCTGGTGACGGTGTTCCGTGCCGCTGCCTTCCTGGCCTCTGTGGTCATTCTGTTGTGGCTCGTGCTACGTCCTGCCGGACGCTCGGCGGTGCGGGGAGCGGGGCTGGCGCTGTTGGCCGTCGTTGTGCTGGGTCCGGTGGTTCAGCCCTGGTATCTCCTGTGGTCGCTGCCCCTGCTGGCGGCCGCGGGCCTGGCCGGTCGTAGTCTGCACGCCGTGCTACTGCTGACGTCGGTGCTCACCCTGCATGGGGTGGCGGGTACGAGCGCGACCAGTGACGCGCTCTTCGAGTTCGGCGACGGTCTCGGACTGCTGCTGGTGACCGGGCTGCTCGTGCTGATCGTCTGGGCCTCGCCGCGCGAACGGGTGCTGCTGCTCGGCGACCCCGGCGATCCCGGGCTGGTGCCCGAGGACCGCCCGTCCCAGGCCCGCTACGACCGGATGTTGATCGCCCGGTAGGCGTCGGAGGTCAGTGACGGCGGGCCCGGCATCGGCATGATCAGGCGCTGCGGTGGCTGGCCAGTACCAACAGTCGAGCGAAGGCCGCCCGCGTGGTGTCGTCCAATGTCATGCTGTCGATCGCCGCGGCGGACTCCGTGGCCCGCTGCACGATCATGGCCTCGACCGCTTCCGGGGCGCCGGTCTCGGTGATGACCGTGCGCAGGTCGTCGATCAGCGCCGGGGTAATAGTGGGATCGCCGAGATGGCTGCGCAGCAGATCCTGCTGCCGGGCGTCGGCCTTGGTCCACGCGATCGCGACCAGGGCGGTGCGCTTGCCCTCGCGCAGGTCGTCGCCGGCCGGCTTGCCGGTCTCCGCGGGATCACCGAAGACTCCGAGCATGTCGTCGCGCAACTGGAACGCCTCGCCCAGCGGGATGGCGTAGGCGGTGAGTTCGCGCAGGTGGGCGGGGTCGGCGCCGGCCGCCGCCGCACCGATGTGCAGCGGTCGTTCCACGGTGTACTTCGCCGTTTTGAGGCGGGCGACCCGCAGTGCTCGTTCGAGGTCGTACCGGCCCTGCACCTGTTCGAGCAGGTCGAGGTACTGACCGGCCATCACCTCGGTGCGCATCTCGTCGAAGTAGGGCCGGGCTGCTTGCACCGCGGCCGGATCCAGCCCGCTGGAGGTGAGCATCTCATCCGACCAGCTCAGGCACAGGTCGCCGAGCAGGATCGCCGAACCCACGCCGAAGTCCTCGGAGGAGCCGAGGTAGCCCTGCGAGTGGTGCAGTTCGGCCAGGCGCCGGTGGGCGGCCGGTTTGCCGCGGCGGGTGTCTGAACCATCCATGACGTCGTCATGAATGAGTGCGCCCGCTTGCAGGAACTCCAGGGAGGCCGCGGCGGTGATGATCGGCCCGTCCGGCGCGCCGCCGGAACTGCGCCATCCCCAGTAGGCGAAGGTCGGGCGTAGTCGCTTGCCGCCGTCGAGCAACTCCTCGAGGGTGTTGAGCAACGGCAGCAGATCCGGGCTCAACCCGGCCAGCACCTCGATCTGACGGCGCAGGAAGCCCAGCGCACTGTGGCTGAACTGCGCTCGCAGACTGCCGAGCAGGGCATCGGTGTCAGCAATGGTGTCCGGCATGCTCCGAATCTACTTCGGGGCCGGATGTGGCGGCGCCCGCCCGAGGCAGTCTCCGGTGCGCAATCGGCCACCGCCTACAATCTGGGGTCATGCCTGCTGTCCGGTCGTCCGTGCGTGAACGCATCGACGCAGGTGGAGCCTCCTTCTCCTTCGAATTCTTCCCCCCGAAGACCGATGAGGGCACCCGTCACCTCTGGGACGCGATCCGGCGACTGGAGCCGCTGCGGCCCACCCTGGTGTCGGTCACGTACGGGGCCGGCGGTTCCACCCGTGACCGGACCGTGGCGATCACCCAGCAGATCGCCCACGAGACGACCCTGACGCCGATGGGGCACCTGACCTGCGTGGGGTCCACCGTCGCCGAGTTGCGGGCGGTCATCGCGGCATACGCCGATGCCGGCGTCCACCACGTCCTCGCCCTGCGTGGCGACCCTCCGGGGGGTCCCCAAGCCCCGTGGGTGGCCACACCGGGCGGCCTGGAACACGCGGACGAACTCGTGGCGCTCGTCTCCGAACTGGGGGACTTCAGTGTGGGCGTGGCGGCCTTTCCGGACGTGCATCCCTCTTCACCGTCCCTGGACTTCGACGTGCGGGTCCTGCGGACAAAGCAGGACCGGGGGGCGGACTTCGCGGTCACCCAGTTCTTCTTCTCGCCGGAGGCCTACTTCCGGCTGGTGGACCGCGCGCAGGCCGCCGGGGTGACGATGCCGATCATCCCCGGCATCATGCCGGTGACCAACGTGCGGCAGATCCAGCGGTTCGCTGAACTGTCAGGAACGCCGTTGCCGGCCGACATGGTCGCGCAGTTCGAGAGAATCGCGGACGACCCGGCCGCCGTAGTGGAACTCGGCGTCGAACACGCGGCCACGTTGGGTGCCCGGTTGCTGGATGGCGGAGCGCCGGGCCTGCACTTCTACACGCTCAACCGATCGTTCTCGACGTTGCGGGTCTATCGCGACCTAGGCTTGACGGTGTGACTCGCCGGGAGTACTTCGAGCGCTGGGCGGCGCTGC
>DAOMFH010000114.1:5402-6703 GCA_035429705.1 Actinomycetota bacterium | reverse complement strand
CAACAGCCGCCCGCACCCCGAGCAACCCGGACCGCCCCCGCAAGTCCGAAGAACCGGTCATGCGTGGTCTGGGGCCGGGACCGGGTGGCCCTCGCAGTTGCTCCGCCCCGTAACCCCGTTGCCAGGAACGGCACGAACCCCGTAACCTGTCGGGGGCACCCCCTCGCGAAAGGAGCCGGACAATGACTGAAACCACATTCCCCGTGGCAGCCGTTGCGGCTGCCGATTGCGCGGTGCGTCCCGGGTAGACCTGTGCGAAACCCCAGGCCGCGGCGCAGACCGCGGCCTTTTTGTTTGTCCGATGGAGGTGAATTGATGACTGCTGAGATCCCGTGTGTGGCGGGACCCGCCGATCTGTGGTTCTCGGATGTGCCCGTGGAGATCGACCGGGCCCGATCGTTGTGTACCGGTTGTCCACTGCGCCGGGAGTGCTTGCTGGGCGCGTTGCAGCGGGCGGAAACCTGTGGGGTATGGGGTGGTGAACTGTTCCTCGGCGGTCTGCCCGTGCCCTCCCCGAAGCGCAACGGGCGCCCCCCGAAGGACGCGGCCACGATCGACGCGCACCTGCGCGCACTGATGGTGCGCCGCATCGACGAGGTCCTCGCCTCGGCGTAGGGCGCCCCGGGCCGAGCGGCGAAGTTGCCGGGGGGGCGACCAGCCGTCGTCCCCCCGACGTCCCGCGTCATTGCGGCCAGTAGTGCACAACGGCCCGCTGACACCGAAGAACCGGCAGTCTCCGCCGGGCTTTCACGGGAGTCCGTCGGCAGTCGAAGCGCTGGCCTGTCACGGCTGGTCGGCTAGCATGGGTTTTCCATCCCGGAGTTCGCAGGAGGTCCTCGTGTCCGAGCCGTGGTTGCCGACACTCATCACGCCAGACCCCGAGACGGGGTTCCAGTTGGCGATCAAGTTGTCCAGACTGGGAGTCAAGTTCACCCAGCCGGATGCCGAGGTCCGCGATCGCCTGCGGCCCGACTACGCGGAGAACGCTGACAGCCTGACGGCGGCCTCCCAGGTCGTAGCCATCAACTTCCAGACGGTTGCCGCGGCCAACGACTACTGGCGCTGACCGCTCTCGCCGCGCGGTAGGGGCAGTTCAACGGGCTGCCCCGAGTTCGATGAGGACAACCCCGAGCATGATCAGCGCGATCCCGGCGAGCATGACCGGAGTCAGCGGTTCCTTGAACAAGGGCTTGGACAGCACAGCGGTCAGCGCGACGCCGGCGGCGGCCCAGATGCCGTAGGCGACGCCGAGGGGCAGGCCCTGCCCCAGGGCGAGCGATATCAGAACGAACGCGGCGACG
>DAOMFH010000114.1:0-5302 GCA_035429705.1 Actinomycetota bacterium | reverse complement strand
CGGCGACGACCACGGCGAACCAGCGACGGTGACCGGTGGCCGCAACCTTCAGCGACAGGGTCGCGGTCACTTCGCACATGATCGCCATGATCAGCAGCAGCCAGGTCATGGGCCCGCCGACCCTGTCCCTTCGAGGGCATCCGGGCCTCCGGCCGGTGGAGCATGCTGGGACCCCAGTTCGACCGCGAGGACCCCGGCCATGACCAGGATCATCCCGACGAACATCAGCGTGGTGAACGGCTCGTTGAACAGGACCGCCGAGAATGCGGCGGTCAGGGCGACACCCAGCGCTGCCCAGATGCCGTACGCGACGCCCAGGGCCATGCCATGGCGCAGGACCAGTGTGAGGAATCCGAAGGAGGCGAGATACCCGGCGGCGACCAGCACGTACCAGGAGGGGGAGTCGAGGGCCGCCTTCAAGGACAGGGTGGCGCTGACCTCGCTGAGGATTGCGCCGACCAGCACGTACCAGGAGGGGGAGTCGAGGGCCGCCTTCAAGGACAGGGTGGCGCTGACCTCGCTGAGGATTGCGCCGACCAGCAGGAGCCATTTGCTCATTGCGCACCAGCGATCAGTTCCAGCGCCACCTGCTTCACACTTCGCTTCTGCGACCGGGTCATAGACAGCGAACCGCCGGCTCCGGCGAGCCACACCCCGTCGGCCAGCAGACGAGCGGACAGCAGTCGGGCCTGCCGATCACCGGACAGGTTAGCAGGGACCGCCAGCCATGGTCGCAGTCGCTCGATCCATGCGGCGGTCAGCGTGTCGCGCAGGCGCGGGTCCGCGAACATCACGAGGTCCGCGCCGTCGAACTCGGCTGTGCAGACCCAGGTCACGTAGGCCGCGAGACGATGCTGGACGGTTGCCTGCAACGGGTCCCGGGTGCCCGCCAGTCTCGCCAGTCGTCGGGCTAGCGCCTCCTCGTGACGCGTCATCATGCGGTCCAGCAGGGCGGTCATCAAGTCCTGCTTGGTGCCGAAGTGGTACATCAGGCCGGGCTTCGTGACCCCGGCGGCCCGGGCGGCGCTGTCCAGCGAGACGGTTCCCGCCAACCGCAGCTGGGTTTCGGCTGCGGCCAGCATCGATTCACGTGCGGAGGGACGGTGGGCGGGCCGGCCGGGCATCGCGTAACCATACCAACCGGACAGGCAAGAAACAGGCCTTCGAGAGGATACGTGTACGCGGTTGCGCAAGGCCCCTGGGATCACAAGCCGCCCGGTGGATTGACAAGGGTGGTGGCGCCCTGTTGAGTACAGCTGTCCTAGACACACGCGGAAGGCGGATGGCGATGGCACTGCTGGATCAACTCGAGCAGATGGTGGGACAGTCCGACACGTCGGACTGGCTGACCATCGATCAGGAGCATCTCTCGGGCTTCGCGGCGGCGACCTATCTGGAACCTGGCCGGGTGGACCTGACCCCCAGCCGCAACCATGCCATGGGACCGGAGCTCGTGGACGGATTCCTGCTGCTGTCCCTGCTGGTGTACTTCGACTTCTCCTCGCCCCTGCTGAAGGTGGCTGGTGGCTACGGGTTCAACTACGGCCTCGACCGGGTGCGTTTCACCAGGCCCTTGTTCGTCGGTCAGCAGGTGCGCCTGCACCGGACAGTGGTCGAGGTCGCGCCGAAGACGCCGACGCGGGTTCTCGTGACGGTGGACTCGACGATGGAGTCCGACCAGGGCGACACCGTGATGGTGGCCCGCTGGCTGTACCTGCTGGTCGACGGCGCAGGCGAGCAATGACGGCTCCCGAGCAGGCCGTGACCCTGTCCAGGATCAGCGACTACCCGCGTCACCACGCGCAGCGTTCACCGGATCGTGCCGCACTTCTGCACGAGTCCGGCAGTCTGTCGTACGCCGAACTGGCCGAGCGCATCGACCAGCAGGCGGCAGCGCTGCTGGCGGCCGGGATCCGGTCAGGGGACCGGGTGGCC
Organism: Actinomycetota bacterium; assembly: GCA_035429705.1. Lineage (GTDB taxonomy): Bacteria > Actinomycetota > Actinomycetes > S36-B12 > UBA10799 > JADKAV01. Next base: position 3,367 of record DAOMFH010000114.1, on the reverse strand, counting down.
ACCATGGCCACGCCCCGCATCGATGCCATCGTGACCTACCTGGCCACCGCGTCGATCGGGGCAATCTGGTTGGGGCTCAACCCCGGTTACACGACGCGGGAGTTCGGCTACGTCCTCGGCGACTCGCGGCCGGCGCTGACGACCTACGCGCTGCCCGCAGGCGCCGACGACGCGCTGCGGCAGCTGACCGAGGCGCTGGCTGCCGTCGGCCTGGCACCGCCGATCGCCGCCGATGATCCGGGTCTGCGGGCGGGTGCGGCCGAGGTGACCCCGCAGCAGCTGCAGGCGGCCCGGGAGGCGGTTGACACCCAGGACCCCGCCCTGATCGTGTACACCTCCGGCAGCACCGGCCAGCCGAAGGGTGCCCTGATCCGGCACTCCGGCCTGGTGCGACTGGGGGTGGTCGAGTCCTCGGTCTGGCACATCCAGGATCTGGTGGTGCTGTGCAACCTGCCGGTCAACCACATCGGGTGCATCGGGGACCTGGTGGGGGTTCCGCTGGTCGCCGGGGGCACCCTGCTGCTTCGCGACGGGTTCGACGCCGAGCAGGTGCTCGCCGATCTGCAGGACTTCGGAATCTCAGCACTGTTCCAGGTGCCCACCATGCTGCAGCGGATCGCCAGTCTGCCCGGGTTCGACACCGCCGACCTGTCCCGGCTGGAGGTCGTCGGCTGGGGAGGTTCGCCGCTGCCGGTGGCCACCATGCGGCGCTACCGCGAACGGGGCTGCGCGCTCGTGTCCACCTACGGCCTGACCGAGGCCACCTGCTCGGTCACCTACACCGACGCCGACTCCACGGAAGAGGTTCTGCTCAACACGGTCGGCCGCCCGGACCCGGGCATGAACGTGCGACTGCTGGGCGAGGACGGCGACTGGGTGGCCGACGGTGAGCGCGGCGAGGTGTGCGTCCGCAACGAAACCAGCATGGTGGGCTACTGGAACCGGCCCGAGGCCACGGCTGCGGCCTACACCCCCGATGGCTGGCTGCGCACCGGCGACATCGGCTATGTGCGGCCGGACGGGAACCTGGTGCTGGTGGGTCGGGCGCACGAGATGTTCAAGTCCGGCGGCTACAACGTCTATCCGCGGGAGGTGGAGCAGGTCATCGAGTCCCACCCCGGTGTGGCGCTGGCCGCCGTCGTGCCCGTACCCCACGCCGAGTACCACGAGGTCGGGATGGCTTTCGTGCAGCCGCGGCCGGACGCAGAACTCGACCTTGATGACCTCCGTCGGTATTGCCGGGAACGCCTGGCCGGCTACAAGGTGCCCAAGGCCTTCGAGGTCATGGCGCACCTGCCACTGCTGCCGGTGGGCAAAGTCGACAAGACCCAGTTACGCGAACAGGCCACCGATGAGAGGGGCAGCCAGTCATGAGCGAACTGCGCAAGACGATCAGCCCGGCCGCCCTGACCGCGCTCGGCGCCGCAGGGGTCATCGGTTCCAGCTGGCTGTACCTGGGCGGCGACTTCTTCAAGAGTTTCGGGGCCGGTGGCACGATCCTGGGATTCCTGCTGGCCACGCTGCTGGCCGCCTCGGTCGCCTTGGCCTATGCCGAACTGGCCAGTGCCATGCCCCGGGCCGGCGGCGAGATCGTGTACGGCTACGTGGCCGCGGGCCGGTACCCGTCCTTCATCGTCGGATGGCTGCTCATCGGCGCCTATGTCGGCATGGTGGGCTTCTACGTCACGGCCACCGGGCGGTTGCTCAGCGCGGTGTGGCCGCAGTTGGAGTCCCTGCCCTTGTACGAACTCGGTGGTGGCACGATCTACCTGCCCGTCCTGGCGATCGGCGTGGGCCTCACCCTGGTGATGCTCGCGATCAACTGGTACGGCGCCGGCCTGAGTTCGAAGACCCAGCTCGTGCTGTTCGTCTGCATGGCACTGCTCGCGCTCGTGGTGGCCGGAACCGGATTCGTGGCGGGATCGGCGGACAACCTGTTCCCGATGTTCGACACGGCGGTGACCGGTGACGCCAGCCCGGTGGTGCTGTCGCTGATGTTCATGCTCCCGGCGTTCTCGTTCCTCACCGGCTTCGGGGTGGTGGCGGTGATGGCCGAGGAGGCCCGGGCAACCCCCGCGCAGATCGGCCGCATCGTCGTGATCTCGGTTCTGCTCGCCGGGGCCTTCTACACGATCGTGCTGGCCGCCACCGGCTGGCTGCTGCCCTGGCAGGAGGTCGCGGGCATGTCCAACGGCACCATCGAGGCGTTCGAGGTGGCCGGCTACCACGCCATCTCGATGGCCGCCTTCGCCATCGGGGTGCTGGGTCTGCTGACCACCTTCCTGGCGGTGTTCGGCGCCGCCTCCCGCCTGATGCTCGCCCTGGCCCGCATCCAGATGCTGCCCGAGCGGTTCGGCAGCGTGGACGAGCAAACCAAGACCCCCCGCTTCGCCCTGGCCTTCACCGCCGTCGTCGGCGTCCTGCTGGGAATGCTGGGTCCCAGCGCGATCCTCTGGTTCCTCAACACCGGCGGGATCTACATCGGGGTGGTCTGGGGGTTCACCGTGTTCGCGATGTACCGGATCCGGCGCAAGTATCCCCACATGATCCGCAGCAGAGGCTGGGTCCGGACGTGGATTCCCGCCCTCGGCGTCCTGGCCGCCCTCGGCGTCGTCGCCGTCGCGCTGATCCCGGGGACTCCACTGGCCCTGCGCTGGCCCTACGAGTACATGATCGTCGGCGGCTGGGTCCTGCTCGGCACGGTGCTGTTCGTGCTGTCCCCGCGGCGCATGACCCGCGAGGAGGGCCTCGACGCACTGCTGGGCGAGCACCGGGCGCAACTCGAGCGGTAGGAGCGAACAGATCGGTCCTCACGGGCCGGCGAAGCCGGGCACCCAGCGCTCGATCTCCGCGCGGGTGGCCACGGTCCCATCCAACTGGCACAGCACACCCACGCAACCGAGCCAGACCCGGTGGATGAGCAGGTAGTTCGGTGGCAGATTGAGTTTGAAGGCCATGGTGAACTCCTCGCTGCGCGGATCCTTCACTCGCAGGAACTGTCCGCGCAGCCACTCGCGCGTGTAGTGGAAGGTCGGATGGCGGGCCGGCTCGACCAAGGGCATGAGGTAGTCGAGCAGGGCCTGCGCGTCCAGTGTGACGCTGGGCTTGATGAACCCTTCGGCCCGCAGGCCGTCGCGGACCCCATGCGCATCATTGTGCATAGCGATGCGCAATATGTTGCCTACGGCGGGTGGGAGCCCCTCCGGGAGACTGGCGACCGCACCGAAGTCGAGTACCGCGAGTTTGCCGTCCTCGGTCACCCGGTAGTTGCCCGGGTGCGGATCGGAGTGCAGCAGTCCGGCGCGGGCCGGGCCGGACAGCACGAAGCGCTGGTAGAGGGTCGCGTAGCGATCGCGCTGCTCCCGGG
>DAOMFH010000113.1:0-6722 GCA_035429705.1 Actinomycetota bacterium | reverse complement strand
GCTGCGATGCCGTGAACTCGTGCTGGATCTGCTCGGTGAGCAGTCGGTTGGTGTCGGACACGCGCCCACCCTACGCCGCCGGCAGCAGCACCATCGCGATGGAATCGGTGGCGGCGGCCGCCACCACACTCGCCGCCGCGCTGGCCGGAACCGCCACGATGGTGCCGGACTCCGCGCTCACGGTGAGGACAGCGGCTGCCGTGGTCAGGGTGCGGGGGCCGGTCGGGCTCTGGCCGACCAGCGTGACCGAGTCCCCTGGTCGGACCAGCCCCGAAGATGCCATCGGGTCCGCCGGCAGGGCGACCGCCACGCGGTCCGTACCCAGTTCGGCCAGCGCGCCGGGGCCGGCCACCCTCTGCGGAGTCAGTGGCTCACCAGTGGTGATGGCCGACGTCGCGCGGCGCCCCACGATCTGATCCAGCGAGGCAGCCGCCGGGGGCGGGTGGGAGTCGGCCGGCCAGGCGACGACCTGCACGTCCTGGGGCTGCACAACCGATCCGGCCGGCACGTCCTGCCGGGCCACGACGGCCGGTACGCTGCCTGCCCCGACGTTGTCCCGCGCCCACAGCAGCAGCCCGCCGATCAGGATGAGCGCGGCGGCAAGCGGGCGCTGCAGGCGCATCCAGCGGCGTTGCAACTGCCAGGAATCGATCACCATGGCCCGACGGTAGGCGTTGCCGACGACATGTGCTTCCGGCCGTCCACAGGGTGAGCGGTTGTGGACGCTGGGCCGTCAGCTCTTGGCGGAGCCGGACCCCTTTGCCGAGGAGCCGGACCCCTTTGAAGCGGAGCCGGAGTCCTTGGACGACCCGCCGGAGTCCTTGGCAGCACCGCCAGACCCCTTCGAGTCACCCGCGGAGTCGGACTTCGCGGGCTTCGCGCCGGACTTCGGCTTGCCACTCGAGCCGCTGGCCCGGGAGTCGGTGCGGTAGAACCCCGAACCCTTGAACGTCACTCCCACGTTGCCGATGACCCGCCGCACACGTCCCCCGCAGTCCGGGCAGACCTCCAGCGGATCCTCGTGGAATCCCTGGGCATGATCGAACCGGTGCCCGCAGTCCTGGCACTTGTAGTCATAGGTAGGCATGGCACCTCTCCGAATGGGCTTGTCGGCTCTATGGGCTATTTTCGGATGCGTCCCATCCCACAGAAACAAGGGGTCCTCCGCCGTGATCGTCACTGCGTCAAACCTGCACAAGACGTTCGGGAGCACCACCGCCGTCGACGACCTCAGTTTCCAGGTCCGGCCGGGTCAGGTCACCGGATTCCTGGGCCCCAACGGCTCCGGCAAATCCACCACCCTGCGGCTCATGCTCGGCCTGGACCACGGCCGGGGTATGACCTTGTGGGACGGCAAGCCGTTGCGGCTGCACCGGCAGGCTCCGAAGGTGGTGGGCGCCCATCTCGACGCCAGATTCTTCCACCCCAATCGTTCGGCGCGCGCCCACCTGCGCATGCTGGCCGCGGCCAGCCGGACCAAGCGCAAGCGCGTCGATGAGGTCATCGAACTGATGGGCCTGGAGTCGGTGGCGGGTAAGCGTCCCAAGGGGTTCTCGCTCGGAATGGGTCAGCGTCTCGGGCTGGCTTGCGCGATCCTGGCCGAACCGCAGGTCCTGCTGCTCGATGAGCCCGGCAACGGACTGGATCCGCAGTCGATCCACTGGCTGCGCGACTACTTGAAGCACTATGCCGCGCAGGGCCGGACGGTCTTCGTCTCCAGCCACCTGCTCAGCGAGATGGAGATCATGGCCGACCACCTGGTGGTCATCGCCCGGGGCAGGCTCCTCGCCGACGAGTCGATGTCCGAGTTCGTGGACCGGTCGGCCACCAACCACGTGCTGGTGCGCTCGCCGCGGGCTGCGGAACTCGAGGCCGCCATTGCCGCCGAACTGCCGACGGCCGAGATCAGGCCCGAGCCGCCGGACGGATTGGCCGTGACCGGGGTGAGCACGGATCAACTGGGCTACATCGCCTTCCAGCACGGGCTGCCCGTTGCCGAACTGACCCGGCGCACGGCCAGCCTGGAGCAGGCCTTCTTGGAGTTGACGCGTGCCGGGGAGGACTTCCGGATGGGTGAGCCACCGGCCGTGCCAGCGCCGCCTGCAGGGCCGCGGGCCGGGCAGCCACCGACCGGGCAACCACCCGCCGGGCAGCCACCCGCCGGGCAACCACCCGCAGTGCAACCACCGACCGGGCAGCCACCTGCAGTGCAGCCACCCGCCGGGCAACCACCGACCGGGCAGGAGGGCGCGTGATGGAGCAGCTCAGCTACGAATGGCGTCGCGCCCGCAGCATCCGGACGACCTGGATCACGTCGCTGTTCATCCTCGCCTCGGTCGCCGCCTTCGCCTATCTCGGCACCCTGGTCACCGCGGACATGGAGGGCGCGGAGGTGCTGATGCCGTCCAGCGAGGTGGTTCTGCAGTCAGTGCTGGGCAACCCGATAGCCCTCGTACTGCTCGCGAGCCTGGGGGCGATGGCCTTCGGCCATGAGTACCGGTACGGGACCATCCGCGTCACCCTCACGGCGTTCCCCCGTCGCACCGGTGTCTTCCTGGCCAAGCTGACCATGACTCTGCTCATCGTGCTGACGGTGACGGTCGTGTCCGCGGCCCTCGCCTACGGTGTGGCCGTGCTCGTCCAGCCGGGGGCCGGCGGGGGAGTGCCCTGGGCCGACGTCGCTTGGCGGATCGCCGTGTACGCGGTCACCTTCTCGCTCCTGGCGTTCAGCCTGACGGTGCTGACCCGCAGTCATCCGCTGGGCATCGTCGGACCGGTCCTGCTGTCGATCCTGGAGGCCGCGCTGGTGGCGCTGCTGCACGAGCGGGCGCCCTGGCTCGGGAAGGCGATGCCCCTGAGCAGCATGCAATCGTGGCTGGCCGGAGAGCAGCCGTTGCGCTCGGCGGGGGTGTGGGGCGCGTGGATGGTGGGCCTGCTGGTGCTCGGTTTCGTGCTGTTCAAGCGCCGCGACGCCTGATCCTGTGACGCCAGCGGGCCCTACTTTCACTAGTGTCAGGCGCATGTCGACAAAAAGTGTGACCAAAGCCGTTGTTCCGGCGGCCGGACTGGGAACCCGCTTCCTGCCCGCGACCAAAGCCACCCCCAAGGAGATGCTGCCGGTGGTCGACCGGCCGGCGATCCAGTACGTCGTGGAGGAGGCGGTCGATGCGGGACTGGACGACGTGCTGATCATCACGGGGCGTAACAAGTCCTCGCTGGAGGATCACTTCGACCGGGCACCGCACCTGGAACGAACCCTGTCATCCAAGAACGACCACGACCGGTTGGCGGTCGTCCTGGAGGCCGCCGAACTCGCCCAGGTGCACTACACCCGGCAGGGGGAACCGCTCGGCCTCGGACATGCGGTGCTGTGCGCGAGCATGCATGTCGGGGACGAGCCGTTCGCCGTCCTGCTCGGCGACGACCTGATCGACACCAGTGATTACGTCCTGGAACAGATGCTCGCCGTGCGTGCGGAACTGGGCGGCAGCGTTCTGTGTCTGATGGAGGTGCACGAGTCGTTGATCCATCTCTACGGCTGCGCGGCCGTGCAACCGGTCGTGGGTTCGCAGGCCGTCCGGGTCACCGACCTCGTGGAGAAGCCGCCGACGGAGACGGCACCGTCCAACCTGGCCGTCATCGGCCGGTACGTCCTGGACCCGGCCGTGTTCGAGGTCCTGCGCAACACCCCGCCCGGGCGCGGCGGCGAGATCCAGCTGACCGATGCGCTGAAGACCCTGTCCGCGATGCCGGCCGAGGACGGTGGCGGGGTGCACGGCGTCATCTTCAAGGGGCGGCGCTACGACACCGGCGACAAGCAGTCCTACCTGCAGGCGACCGTGCGGCTGGCCAGCGCCCGTGAGGATCTGGGCCCGGAGTTCCGTGCGTGGCTGCGGGAGTTCATCGTGTCTGCGGAGTTCGCGGACGACTGATGCGCAGCCTCTCCGAGCACTTGCAGCTGGTGCTGAGCAGGGTCCGGCCGCTGGAGCCGCTGGCCCTGCCGCTGCTCGACGCCAACGGCTGTGTGCTCGCAATGGACGTGATCGCGCCGGTGGACGTGCCCGGGTATCACTCCAGTGCAGTGGTCGGGTACGCCGCCCGGGCCCGCGAGATCGCCATGGCCTCCCCTCAATCGGTGCTCGCGATGCGTGAACTCCCACCCGGCTCGCAACTCGCACCCGGCTGTGTGATCCCGGTCGGGGTGGGCGCCCCCCTGCCCTACGGGTCGGACTGTGTGATCCCCGCCGAGTTCACCGACAACGGGGTGCCGGTCGTGCGCGTCGGCCGTGCGGTGTCGCGGGCGGAGAACGTAGTCCTTTCCGGCAGCCAGATCCGGCGCGGCAGCAAACTGCTCGCCGTCGGGCAGATGCTCGGCTCCCGGGAGATCGCTCTGCTCGCCGCGGTGGGAATCGGCCGGATCCCCGCCTACCCGCGCCCCCGCATCGCAGTTCTGACCACCGGCTCGGAGCTGGTCGACACCTCCCGCGTGCGAGCGGCACAGCAGTTGACGCAGGGCAAACCCGACATCAACGGGGTCAGTCTGGCCTGCGCGGTGGTGGAGGCCGGGGCGCTGTCGTACCGGGTGGGTCCGGTGGCCGACGACCCGGTCCGCCTGCGCAAGATCCTGGACGACCAGCTGGGCCGCGCCGACATGGTGGTCACCACCGGGGGGATCGGCAGTGAACCCGACGACGTCCTGCGGCCCGTGCTCGCGACCATGGGCACGGTTGACTTCGCGTTCGTGGCCATCGAGCCCGGCCGCGTGCAAGGCACCGGCTCCCTCGGTTCATCCAACGTCCCGCTGATCGCGCTGCCAGGGGAGCCCACGGCCGCGTTCGTGGGCTTCGAGTTGTTCGTGCGCCCGGTCGTGCGCCGGCTCATGGGCCAGGCGGAAGTGTTCGCGCCGAGGCGGGAGGCCAGCCTCGGTGAGGATCTGCAGTGCGCCCCGGATGTGACCACGATGGTCCCCGTGGAGCTCGACGACGACGTGGCCACGCCGGTGGGGGCGGGGGCACAGGCCTTGGTGCGGGCCAACGCGCTGGCGGTGGTGACGCCCCCGCGCGTCGCCCTGCAGCGCGGTGACCCGGTCACGGTGATGATGCTGGGCCGCTCATGAGCCGGTTGTGGCCGGTGACTCTGCGGGAGGGTCCGGTGCGCCTGCGCCCGTTGAATGTGCGCGACGGTCATGCCTGGCGGGCCGTGCGAGCGCGCAACATCGACTGGTTGCGCCCGTGGGACGCCACGCTGCCACCGGGGGCCACGGACGCCGCGACCACCTTCCGCGGGATGGTGCGCAACCTGCGGGCCGCTGCCCGCGCGGGTACGACGCTGCCGTTCGTCGTGGAGGTGGACGGCCGGCTGCGTGGGCAGGTGACCGTGGGTGGTGTGCAAATGGGCTCGCTGCGCGGCGGCCACATCGGCTACTGGATCGATCGGGAAGTCGCCGGCCGGGGGATCATGCCGCTCGCGGTGGCCATGGCCTGCGACCATTGTTTCGCGAGCGGCTTCCACCGCATCGAGATCAACATCCGCCCGGAGAACCACCCGAGCATCCGGATCGTGGAGAAGTTGGGTTTCCGGGATGAAGGGATCCGGCAGCGGTACCTGCACATCGACGGTGACTGGCGCGACCACGTCAGTTACGCGCTGACCGCGGAGGAACTGTCCGAGCCGCTGACCAGCACCTACCTGCGCCGATACGGCCCCCCGGGCACGGACGAGCAGGGAACACGCCGGGCAAATCCAGAGTCTGGCTAGTACCGCCCCCTAGGCTAAGAGCCGTGCTCACAGGCCTTCTCTACGCTGCAGTCATCGCGATGTGGGCGGTTGTTCTCCTTCCCCGGTGGCTCGGCACGTCCGACCGCTACCGCGACGCCCGCACCACCGCCCGCTTCCGTCGCTCACTTCGTTCGGTCTCGGTGCGCAGGCACCGCTCCCACGATGTCGCCGCCATGCCCGGTCGCCGGGCCAGCCGGGTGGATATGGCCCCGGCTGACAGTGCCATCGACCGGCACCTGGATCTCGGGATCGACCCGTTCGTGGGCAGTGCCGAGGACGGGCACCGGCAGCGAGCCCGCCGGCAGCACGAACGCCAGCGCGTCACTGCGATCGCGGCGGCCCGGCGGCGGCGCATACTGATCGGCCTCAGTGCGGTGACTGCGGTGCTGACCGTGGCCGCGGTCCTGGGCCTTCTGCCCTTGTCGCTGTCCGTGCTGTCGCTGGCCGCGCTCGGCGGTTACGTCTACTTGTTGCGCATGCAGATGAAGGCGCGTGCACAGGCGGCAGCCCGCCGCAGCCAGGCGCGGCAGGTGCAGCCAGGGCGGGTGGCCGGTGAGCAGCGCGAGACCTGGGAGCCGGTCGAGGCCCCCGTGCCCTCCTACCTGCGCGCTCCCCGCGCCACCGCCGTGCCGCGTGGCATCGACTCCGACGAGAACGGCCCCTGGACGGCGGAACGCATGCTCGAGCAGGCCGCGGCGCTGCGCTCCGGCCAGGATGCCGAGGCCGAGCTCGGTCTGGACGAGTACGCCTACCCGCGGGAGTACGAGACCGCCCGGGCCGTGAACGAGTAGGGGCCGGTTGCTACCCTGTTTGGAAGTCGGGGCTGTAGCGCAGTCCGGTAGCGCACCTCGTTCGCATCGAGGGGGTCAGGGGTTCGAATCCCCTCAGCTCCACAATTGAAGAAGTACCGAATCCCGACGTTGGTGTGAAGGAAGAATTGGCGA
>DAOMFH010000112.1:0-6730 GCA_035429705.1 Actinomycetota bacterium | reverse complement strand
CCTGACAGTACGGACACGCGAACGCGGCGTTGGGGCTGGTGGCCGTCCCGAACGGAACCGGCAACGGAGGCGCGGTGGTTCACCTCGCGAGAAGCGTGGGCGCATGTCGTCGGGGTGTGCCTCTGGATGTCCGGGGTGTGCCCCTGGATGTACCGCCGGGAGTTGCCCGGTTTCGGGCCCAGTCGGTTCGTCAGTTCCCTGCTGGAGGCGGCGAGTTCCCCACCGCCGATGTGATGGTGCGGCGCCGCCGCCGGGACTGCGCCCACAGCCAGCCCAGCAGAACCGCGAATCCGACGCCGCTGAGCATGGCGATGAACCACAGCACGGGGATCACCGGCACCGACTCGGACACGAGTCGCGCCAGCACAAGCAAAGTGACCAGCACTCCGGCAGCGAACAGGATCAGACCGACGATGATGGTCCGGCTCCTCATGCTCAGAGGTTACGCACCCGGACTCCCGCTCGCCCGAGGGTGTCCCGAATCCAGGCCCGACTCGAAACGGCGGCCGCGGAGCGCGTCTTGCCGGACACACGGGTTCCGACTGCCGAGGACCACGCTCGCCTTCGTGGGGGCGCGCTCACCGGTCCCAGGCAGGCTGCAGCACCTCGACGATGAAGTCCGCTCGTGCGTCCCAGGGCAGGAACGACCCATCCATCGCCGCCATCGTGGCTGTGTAGAGGTCCTCCCGGTCCCAGTCGGCCTGCTCGGCCAGCAGGTACATCTCCCTGCTCAACGACGTCCCGCTCATCAGCCGGTTGTCGGTGTTGATGGTGACTGCGAAGCCAAGATCGCTGAGCAGCGTGACCGGGTGCTCGGCGATGCTGGCGGCGATCCCGGTCTGCAGGTTCGACGTCGGGCACACCTCCAGCGGGATCTGCCGGTCCAGCACGTACTGCGCCACCGCACCCAGTTCGGCGGCGTTGCCGCTGACCCGGATGTCCTCGGCGATCCGCACCCCGTGGCCGAGCCGCTCAGGGGAACAGACCGCCAGCGCATCGGCGATGCTGTCCACCCCGGCAGCCTCACCGGCGTGGATCGTGTAGTGGCACATGGCCGCGCGCAGCCGGGCGAACGGATCTGCGAAGCGCGACGCCGGGAAGCCGTCCTCCGGGCCGGCGATGTCCATACCGGCCACTCCGTCGTCACGGAAGGCGATGACCAGGTCGGCTACCTCATCCCCGCGGTCGAACTGTCGCATCGCGCACAGCAGCGCGTTCACCTCGATGTCCAGGTCGGTGTCGAAACCATCCAGCACGGCCTCCACCGCCTGGCCCATGCTCAGCCCACCGGCGGTGAACAACTCCGGGGCGAAACGCACCTCCGCGTAGACGATGCCATCGGCCGCCAGATCCTCGACGCACTCCTCGGCGACCCGGCGCAGCGCCTCTGCCGACTGGCACACCGAAACCGTGTGCTCGAACGTCTCCAGGTAGCGCACCAACGATCCGCTGTTGGCGGCGTCCACGAACCACTGCCCCAGTTCCCCGGCATCCCGGGTGGGCAGGCGGTCGTAGTCGCAGTCAGCCGCCAGGTCGATGACCGTCTGCGGACGCAGGCCGCCGTCGAGATGGTCGTGCAGGAGGATCTTGGGAAGTGCGCGGATCTCGTCGAGGTGCATACTCCGATCCTGTCAGACGTCCTGGTCCAGGTGTTCGGGGCCGAACGCACTGGGCAGCAGGTCGTCCAGGGTCTTGATGCCGTCCGGGTGGTCGATCAGCAGTGCCGGCCCGCCGAACTCGTACAGCAGTTGTCGGCAGCGCCCGCACGGCATCAACAGGTTGCCCTGTCCGTCGCAGCAGGAGAACGCCACCAGTCGCCCCCCACCGGTCATCCGCAGTGCCCCGACCAGGGTGCACTCCGCGCACAGGGTGAGCCCGTACGAGGCGTTCTCCACGTTGCACCCGGAGACGATCCGGCCGTCGTCCACCAGCGCGGCCGCACCCACCGGGAACTTCGAGTAGGGCACGTAGCAGTGGGTCATGGCGCTGCGGGCAGACTCCCGCAGCGCCTCCCAGTCCGTCATGATTTCTTGTATGGCACGCCGTCGGCGGCCGGCGCCCTCACCTTGCCGACGAGGCCCGCCACCGCGAGCAGCGTCGCCAGGTACGGGGTCATGAGCATGAACTCGCTCGGGATCGGGGTGCCGATGATGCTCAGCACGCTCTGCAGGTTGTCCGCGAAGCCGAAGAACAGCGCCGCACCGAGCGCGCCCAATGGCTTCCAGCGCCCGAAGATCACCGCGGCCAGCGCGATGAAGCCCTTGCCCGCGGTCATCTCCTTGCCGAACGCCCCGACCGAGGCCACCGTGAAGAACGCGCCGCCCAGACCGGCCACCAGACCGCCCAGCAGGACGTTACGGAAGCGGACCGAGTTCACCCTGATGCCCACCGTGTCCGCCGCTGTGGGGTGCTCGCCCACCGCGCGGACCCGCAGGCCCCACTTGGTGCGGAACAGTGCGATGTTGACCACGATCACGATGACGTACATCAGGTACACCACGATGTTCTGGTTGAACAGGATCGGCCCGATGATCGGGATGTCGCTGAGCACCGGGATCGCGATCGGAGAGAAGGTCGGCGGCGAGTTCCACGTCGTCTGGTTCGGGGCCAGCAACCGGCTGTAGAAGAACGAGGTCAGGCCGACGGCCAGCACGTTCAGGACCACACCCAGGATGACCTGGTCGACCCAGTACTTGATCGCGAACACCGCGAGCAGGAAGGCGATGAACAGACCTCCCAAGGGCGCCGCCAGCAGTCCCAGGTACGCGTTCTGGGTCAGCGACGCGACCACCGCGGCCATGAATGCGCCGGTGAGTAGCTGCCCTTCGATCCCCAGGTTGATGACGCCGGCTCGCTCGCACAGGACGCCGGACATCGCCCCGAAGACCAGCGGTACAGCCAGCAGCAGCGAACCCTGCAGCAGGCCGACCAGGTTGATCGTCGCCCCGGCCACCGCCCAGCTGAGGAAGCCGAGTACGAAGAAGATACCGAAGGTGATGGTGTAGACGTAGAGCGACTTCTCCTTGCGAGACGCCGCCCACGCGCCCAGCGCCGCCAGCAGGGCGATGGCGCTGAACACGATGGCACTCAGCTTGGCCGGAAGCGTGACATCGGGGATCGCGAGTGCCTCGCCACCCAGCGTCAGCTGGAACGTGACCTGCTCCCCCGCAGGGGTGAGCCAGCCGAACACGACCAAGGCGAAGACGCCCATCCCGACCAGTACCTTCACCAGGCGCGGCGTTGGCGGGACGATGTGCACCTCGGGCAGCGCCTCGGGGGCGGGAGCTTCTGTGACGCTCATGCGTTCCATCCCTTCGCTGTCTGCATGAAGCCGGCACCGCCGACCTCAGGCAACCGGAAGACCGACCTCACCAGCGGCGGTGCCGCGATGAACAGGACGATCAGTGCCTGGATGACCAGGACGATGTCGATCGGTGTGCCGGTCGCGGTCTGCATGTTCAGGCCACCGGCCCGCAGACCACCGAACAGCAGGCCCGCCGCGACCACTCCCCAGGGATTGGCCCGGCCCAGCAATGCCACGGTGATCGCGTCGAATCCGATACCGGCGGAGATTCCACCGGTGAGCGATTTCTCTGTGCCCAACACCTGCGCGCTACCCGCCAGCCCACCTAGGCCACCGGCGATGAGCATCACCAGGATGTACATCCGGGAGACGTTCATACCCGCGGTGCGCGCAGCGCTGGCGTTGGCGCCGACCGCCCGGAACTGGAAGCCGAGGGTGGAGCGGTCCAGCAGCCAGGCGACCCCGGCGGCGGCGAGCAGCGCCACGATTATGCCGGCGTGCACGCGCCACTGGTCGATGAGGGTGGGGTACTCCGCCGTCTCGGCGACCGGGGGGCTGATCGGGTCCAACCGGCCCTCCCGCAGGAATGCGGGCTTGGTCAGCAGCCATGCCACCAGGTAGATCGCGATCCAGTTCAGCATGATCGTGGTGATGACCTCGTGGGCCCCGGTCTTGGCCTTCAGGAACCCCGCGATGCCACCCCAGATCGCGCCGCCGATCAGCGCACCCAGCACCGCGAGCGGCAGGTGGATGAACCAGGGCAGGCTGAACGTGAAGCCGATGTACGCCGCGAAGATCGACCCCATGATGATCTGACCTTCGGCACCGATGTTGAACAGGCCCGCCCGGAAGGCCAGTGCGACCGCGAGGCCCGCCAGGATCAGCGGCGTGCCCATGGTGATCGTCTCACTGAGCGGCTTGAGGGCGTTGACCACCGAAGTTGCCTGGGGATTGAAGAACATGCCGGTGAACAGGGCGTAGTACGCGTCGTACACGGCCGTCCAGGCAGCGCTGAGGGTGTCCATCGGGCGCGAGAAGAAGTAGCCCATGCTCTCCTGGACCTTCGGGTCCGAGAAGGCGATGAAGATGGCGCCGATGATCAGCGCCATGACGATGGACAGGAACGTGATACCGGCCGTGCCGCTCATCGCGGTACGCAGCCGGCTCGGCTGCTTCGTGGCGGTCGTCTCACTCATTGGTCACTCCAGCCATGAGAAGGCCCATCTGGTCTCGCGAGGTCTCCGGTCCGACCACGCCGATGATCGCGCCGCGGTACATCACCGCGATCCGGTCGCTGAGTGCATAGATCTCGTCCAACTCACTGCTGATGATCAGCACCGCCGCACCGCGCTCGCGCTCGGCGACGATGCGCTTGTGCAGGAACTCGATGGACCCGACGTCCACCCCTCGGGTGGGCTGGGCGGCCACGAGCGCCCGCAACTCCCGGGCCATCTCCCGGGCCATGACCACCTTCTGTTTGTTGCCGCCGGACAGGGACGAGACCGGTGCCGCGGCGGCCTGGGTCCGGACGTCGAACTCCTCGATCAGTTCATCGGCCTTCTGGTCGATGACCCCGGAGCGCATTACCCCCTTGGACGAATAGGGTGCGTTGCCGAACTGGTCCAGGATCAGGTTCTCGGTAACTGTGAAGGAGCCGATCAACCCGTCGTGCTCGCGGTCCTCGGGCACGTAGCCGAGCCCGAGATCCAGGATCTTGCGGGTCGACAGCCCGGTGAGTTCGTTGCCGTCCAGAGTGATGGAGCCGGTCACCTCGCCCTCGAAGAGCCCGGTGAGGACCTGGGCGAGTTCGGTCTGTCCGTTGCCCTGGACCCCGGCGATCCCCAGGATCTCCCCTGCTTTGACCTCGAGTGAGAGTTCGCGCAGGATCGGGCGGCCATCCAGATCGGCCGCGGACAGGTCCGACAGCGCCAGTACCGGTGCGCCCGGGTTGGCCGGTGGCTTCTCGACTGTGAGGCTCACCTCGCGGCCCACCATCAAGCCCGCCAGTTCCGCCTGGGTCGAACCGGGCTCGGCCTCGCCGACCACCCTGCCCCGGCGGATGACCACGATGCGGTCGGCCGCGGCCTGCACCTCCCGCAGCTTGTGCGAGATGAACACGATGCTGGAGCCCTTCGCCTTCAGGTCCCGCATGATCCCCAGCAGCTCGTCGGTCTCCTGCGGGGTGAGCACGGCCGTGGGCTCGTCCAGGATCAGGATACTGGCGTCGCGGATGAGCGCCTTGATGATCTCCACCCGCTGCTGCACCCCGACCGGGAGATTCTCAACCAGGGCGTCGGGGTCCACCTGCAGGTTGTACGCCTCGGAGACCCGGCGCACCTCCTTGCGGGCCGCCTCGAGGTCCAGGAAGGCGCCCTTGGTGTGCTCGTGGCCGAGCATCACGTTCTCGGCTACCGTGAACGGCGGGATGAGCATGAAGTGCTGGTGGACCATGCCGATACCGGCGGCCATCGCCTCACCGGGACCGTCGAAGTCGACCTGCACGTCGTTGACGAACATCTCCCCCGAGGTCGGTTTGAGCAGGCCGTACACCACGTTCATGAGGGTGGACTTGCCCGCCCCGTTCTCCCCCAGCAGAGCCACGATCTCGCCGGGGTTCACGGTCAGCGAGATGTCCTCGTTGGCCGCGAAGTCCCCGAATTTCTTCGTGATGTTCCGCAACTCGAGTTTCACAGCACCCTCCTAGGTGGCGGTGAGGGGTCCAGGCATCGCTGCCGGACCCCTCACCTGGTTCATGCCTCAGCTGGCAGCCGGCTTCGGCTGGTTGGGTGAGGTCACCTCGATGGAACCGTCGATGATTCCCTTCCTGACCTCCTCGAGTTGGTCCTTCAACTCCTGCGGAACCTGGTCCTCGAAGTCGTGGAACGGCGCGATGCCGGTTCCCTCGTTCTCCAGGGTCCCGATGTAGTCCTCCGACGTGAAGTTGCCCTCGTAGGTCTGGCCGATGGTCTCGGTGACCGCGACGTCGATCTTCTTCAGCACGGAGGTGAGGAACACGTCCTTGTACTGCGGTGCGGACTCATATCCGTCGCTGTCCACCCAGATCACACTGGCCTTGCCAGTCGACTGGGCTTCCTTGGCCGCGCCGAGCCCGACCGGACCGGCGACCGGGAAGATCACGTCGGCACCCTGCTGGATGAAGTTCTTCGCCAACTGCTGGCCCTTGGCCTGGTCCTCGAAGCCACCGGCCATCGTACCGGCGTCAGGCTTGTTCATGTCCCAGCCGAGCACCTGGACGTCCTTGCCGTTCTGCTGGTTGTAGTACTGCACGCCCTCCCAGTAGCCGTCCATGAACGACGTCACCGACGGGATGGCCAGGCCGCCGAACGTGGCGACCTTGCCGGTCTGGCTCATGCCCGCGGCCAGGTAGCCGGCCATGAACGAGGACTGCGCGGTGTTGAACAGCAG
>DAOMFH010000111.1:0-6752 GCA_035429705.1 Actinomycetota bacterium | reverse complement strand
CTCATAATCCGTCGGTTCCGGGTTCAAGCCCCGGTCGCCCCACGGAAAAGCCCTGGTGGGCACCCTCCGGGCCAAGCAACTGGCTGCCTCACCGTCCACCTTGTAACGGCTATACCGCCCCCGCGCCGCGGCGTACGCTGGAAGTGGACGGAAAGGGGGCGCGATCATGTATGTGCGTACAATCGTCGCCGATGTGGTGCCGGGCCGAGCCGAGGAGGCAGTCCGGATATTCCGGGAGGAGATCGTGCCGGTGATCCGGGAGCAACCCGGGTACGTCCGGACCGCGATCTACGTGGATCGGGAGGCTCACAAGGCCCAGACCGTGAGTTTCTGGGAGACCAAGGAGGCCATGGAGAGCACGTCGCAGGGCAGTGCCTACCTGGCGAAAGTGATCGGCCTGTTGAGGTCCTGCTTGGTCAACCGTGACTATGGCCAATGGGAGGTTGGTTTCGAGGACGTCCGGAAGTGAGCGGGCTTGTGTGCCGCTGATCGGGAGGACATTCCCGACCAACCGGGACATACTGCGGGATTGAGTGGATCACCCTCGCGCGAACCTGGCCACCCGCGTTTTGCGCAATAGACTGTGGGCAGCGCAGGGAAGGACCGGTGAGATGTACGTCCGCACGATTGTCGCTGATCTGGTTCCGGGCAGGGCCGCAGAGGCTGCGCGCATCTTCCGTGAGCAAGTAGTGCCGGTGGTCCGGGAGCAGCCGGGCTATGTGAGTACTGCCATGTACGTCAATCACCAGACGCACCAGGCCCAGACCGTGAGTTTCTGGGATAGCAAAGAAGCCATGGAATCGACGTCCCAGGACACGCAATATATGAGCGAGGTCACCGCCATGTTGCAGTCGTGCCTGGTCAACCGCGAGTACGCACAGTGGGAGGTCGCGCATCTCGACGATGCGTGACGACGCGCGCGGGAGGCGCTTTCCGGGTCGTCTGGGTGGTCACACGCAGGGGTCCCTGCGGGGTCCAGTCGCCGAAATGACGCTGTTCGGTAATCGGACACCTCAACTATGGAGGCGCAGTATGTCCGTTATGCCCCTTGACCGCTGAATTTACGTGCCGATAACTTCACGCGGAGCATGTGACAGCGTCGTCAAGTTGGAGCGGAGAAGCCGTGAAGCGCGTATTCGTGGTTCTGGCCTCGGGCGGTGCGCTGGTGGCACTTGCGGCTCCGCCGGTGAGCGCTCTGGACCTCGACCCGGTCCCGCTGCGACTAGTGGACGTGCCGGTGACCGTGCCGGCCGCCTCGGATGCCTCCGTGGGGTCGTTCGTGCCCCGCGGTTCCCGGTGCCGACTGGTTCTGCGTGACGCTGGGGCATCGGTGTGGAAAGGACCGCGGGCCAGGGCCACGTCCGGCTTCATGCAGTTCCCCTGGACCCAACCACTGGGCAGCGCCAGTGGCGAATGGCGGCTACGGGTGAAGTGCCGCACCGACCTCACCCGGTGGAAGTCCGATTGGGCCGGGTTCAACGTCCCGCCGACTGAGTCCGCGGCCGGTTCGGTTCCCACCCTCAACCGGCCGGCGTCGGCATCGCTGTCGTCGGTGCCGGCAGCTTATGGCTGGGCACCCTTCGGTACGACCCTGATTAAGGGCACCGACTGGTTCGCCGGCCGGGGGGTCGACGTGCGCAGCAACGGAGGGAACGGGTGCGCCTCGGGGTGCGCCGTGCGTGGCTCCTACGGAACGAAGTACCAGTGCGTGGAACTGGTCAACCGGTTCGTACGCACCCAGGGCTGGGTGACCAGCAACATCATGGGCAATGCCGGGCAACTGCTGGCCAATGCTCCGGAGGACGTCTTCGACAAGCATCGGGCTGGTGACGGCTATCTCCCGGTGCCCGGAGACGTGATCGTCTGGACGGGCGGCAGCACCGGATATGGTCACGTCGCGGTCGTCTCCGCAGTCGTTGATGGTGTGGTCACCTTCGTGGAGCAGAACGCCAGCCGTACCGGGACCTACAAGCTCAAGGCGAGCGAGAAGGGCAGGCTGGCCAGGTACGGGGCACTGCAACACATCGGGTACCTGCACGCGAAGGTGAATGCCTGAATCAACCGGGGGTGCACTTCCTGCGGTCCTCCGGCAGGAACGCTGGTCCGCCCAATCGCCCACTGCATCACTGTCGACTGCACCTTGAGACATGTCCCAATTGTCCTGCACGTCGCCACGAGGACGGCGCGCAGCGGGGATCTGTTGACCAGCAGCGACCATCATCTGCACCTCGCGGCGCAGTTCGACCACCAAGGCATCAGGAGGGCCCCGAGACACCGAGGGCTGGTACGAACCCGGCGCGCCGCTTGGCGAATCCCGCCTGGGCGGCTTATCCTGAGCACGGCTCCTCGAAGGGTCTCGACGCTGGGGAAGGCGACCCGAGACACATGGAGGGCCTGATGCAATCTGCCGAGGCTACAGCCCGCGGCGTGGTGTACATCCACTCATGCCCGCGCGCCCTGATGCCGCACGTCGAGTGGGCGGTACAGCGCGCCGTCCAGCCCAACCAGCCCTACGACTGGTCCGCGCAACCGATCCAGACCGGGATGTGCCGCTGCGAGATCTCGTGGATCGGGGCGGTCGGGGCTGCCGCCACGATCGCCAGTGCCCTGCGCGGGTTCCCCAACCTGCGCTTCGAGGTCACTGAGCAGTCTGACCGCGGACTCGGCGAGCGGTTCTGCTTCACGCCCTCGCTGGGGATGTTCCGGGCCGCCACCGGTCCGATCGGAGATCTGATGGTCGGGGAGGAGAGGCTGCGCGCGGCACTGGCGGACGAGGATCCCCGGGCGGCGTTGCAGGCCCTGCTGGGCCAGCCCTGGGATGACGAACTCGAGCCCTTCCGACTGGCCGGCGACACCCGTGTGCGGTGGCTCACGCGGGTGGGCTGAGCACAGCGCCGAGCGGCGTGGGGGGGGTCAGTCGGAATGATGTCGCCCATTCGGGGTACCCGATCACCCGGGTGCTCCAGACGCCGCGTTGGAAGTCAATGAGTTCGACTCGTCCACATCCGGCCTGTTGACCCGGTAGAGTGACTTGCCGACGAGGGGGCGGAACTTCACCCGTTCGGCGGCATAGAGAGGGTCGTTGGGGGGCGATCCTTTCAGGGAAGCCTGAGGAGGTGGCTCATGTCTGAGGCCCGCGCTCGCCACATCACCCCCCGGGGACTCATCGCGCTGGCCCTGGCTGGTGCGGTGGCGGTCCCCGTGGGCGTGCTCGCCCCTGCTGCTGCGATCCAGGCGCCGTCCGAAAGAGTCCTGCTCGGAACCACCGGTGATGTGGCTGAGGTGGCGGACGCCGTCACCGCCGCCGGTGGCACCGTGGTCGAGACCTACGAGGTCGCCCGCGCCCTGCTGGCCGACCTGCCCGAGTCCGTTGCGGCGCCGCAGGGATCCTTCGTGGTCCCCAACGTGACCATGAAGTTCAACTCGGTCCCCTCGGCGACCCCCGGCGATTCGGCGGCGAACACTTTCCGGGAGACGATCGGCGCCCCGAGCGGTGAGACCGGGAACGGTGTCACCGTCGCCGTCATCGACACCGGGGTGGACCCGAGCGCCGACATCGATGTCGCCGACCGCGTCAACGTCTCCGGCGGTGCGACCGGAGACGGCCTGGGGCACGGAACGTTCATGGCCGGGCTGGTCGCCGGCGACGACGCCGATTTCGGTGGGGTCGCGTCCGGTGCGGAGGTGTTCGACGTCCAGGTCGCCGCCCCCGACGGCAGCACGGACCTGTCGCGCGTGCTGGCCGGGATTCAGGCGGTCGCAGACAAGCGGGCTTCCGATCCGTCCCTGCAGGTCGCCATGCTGGCACTGAGCGCCGACAGTCCGCTGCCGCCGTGGATGGACCCGCTGACGACCGGCTTGGACCGCCTGTGGGCACGTGGCGTGACCGTCGTGGTCGCCTCCGGCAACGACGGTGTCGGCGAGGTCGGATCACCGGCCAGCGATCCCCATTTGCTGGTCGTGGGTTCGCAGGACGAGGCGCGCACCGCGCTGCGTTCCGACGACACCGTGCCCGACTTCTCGGCCTACGGCAAGGTATTCGGTCAGAAGCGCCCGGATGTCGTGGCTCCCGGTGTCTCACTGATCTCGACCTCCGCCCCCGAGAGCGAGGCCTACCTGCAGAACCCCGGATCCCGCGTCGGCGACGGCTTCCTGAAGGGCACCGGCACGTCGATGTCGTCCGCGGTGGCCGCCGGTGCGGTGGCCACGCTGCTGGCCGAGCGCCCAGGTCTTACTCCGGATCAGGTGAAGCGCCTGGTGCTGGGCACCGCCTACCAGACCCGCGCGCTGCGGCCGAAGACCGGTGCCGGGAACGGCGGCCTGGACCTGGCCGCGGCCCTGCAGACGCCTTTGTCCTCCGTGCCGCCACTGGCGCAGGAGAACTCGGTGACCACCTATGGTCCGTCCGAGGGCGACGAGCAGTTGTGGGCGGACTTCGCCGCCGGCTGGGCGGCAGGGGATCTGCCGGCCGTGGCCGGCGCCTGGGCGCAGATGACCGAGCAGACCCGCAAGTGGGCCGCGAACGCATGGTCCCTGGCGGCACTGATGCGGGCGATGCAGAGCGACGACGTGACATTCGACGGCCGCCGCTGGGCCGGTCGCCGCTGGGCGGCCGACAACTGGCTGGGCCGCCGCTGGGCCTCCGACCAGTGGGTGGGCCGCCGCTGGGCCGACCAGGCCTGGCTGGGAGAGGTCTGGGACGGCCGCCGCTGGGCCGGGCGCCGTTGGGCGGCGCAGGACTGGCTGGCCTTCGCCTGGACACTGCGGGTGAGCGCGGAAGACAGCCAGGTCGAGGAGCTGTGGGTCGACGAGGAGTGGGCCGGCCGCCGCTGGGCCGGGCGTCGTTGGGCCGCGCAGGACTGGGTCGGGCGCCGCTGGGCGTCGGATGCCTGGGAGGGCCGCCGCTGGGCCGACTACGCATGGGACGGCCGCCGTTGGGCCGAGGTGTCCTGGAGCGGGCGTCGCTGGGCGGACTTCGCGTTCGAAGGTCGCCGTTGGGCCACCGAGGTGTGGAGCGGCAGGCGTTGGGCAGTGCTGCATTGGTAAGTTCCTAGGCAGCCCCTAAGGAGTCGTGATGACGCAGGTCCGCGAGGGCCTGCGTCCGCTCAGGCCCACCTGGATGACGGTCGGCCGAGTGGTCTGGCTGGCGGTGGCCGTGGGTGTTTTGTGCCTGGCCGTCCTCGCCTGGCTGCCCTCGCTCGTCGGCCTGCCCGGCCACTTGGTGTCCCCGGCCCCCTGGTGGCTGTTGCTGCTGTTCGTCGTCCTGGCGGCTCTCTCCGATGTCATCTATGTGCCGGTCCGGCACGGGGACGCCTGGGAGGAACTGACCTTCGTCGAGGTGGTGCTCATCTGGGGCGTGCTCACGCTGGCGCCCTTCGCCGCGATGGTGACAGCGCTGCTGGGGTTCTCGATCGTCGCACTCCTGCTGCGCCGTCCGGCCGTCAAGTCGCTTTTCAACCTGGGGGCGTACGCGGTGTCCGGGGCCGGACTGATGATCGCCTACTTCGCCATAGTGGGCGACTCCGAACGGTTCGGCCTGCGGTCGGTGCTGGGGCTGATCGTCGGGGCCATCGTGTTCACCGCCGTCAACCTCTTCCTGCTCTCACTGATCCTGCTGGCAGCCGAGGGGGTGCCGCCGCGGGAGTTCGTCGGCGACCAGTGGGCCCTCAGCGTCGGCATGGCCGTGGGATCCGTCGGGGTGGCGACCGTGGCTCTCGCGATCGAACAGAGCGACCCGGTGCTGGTGCCCTTCGCGGCGCTGCCAGCCGCGGCTCTCTGGTATGCGTACCGGTCCAGCGCGGCGCACGCCGAGGCCCGGGAACGCAGTCACTGGCTGGTGCAACTGGGGCAGGCGCTGGCCACGCCCGGTGCGCCGGAGGAGGTCATCCCCCGATCCGCCGAGGCGCTGCGCCGGGTCTACGGGGCCGACGACTACGTCGTCGTGCACCAATCCGGATACCGTTTCGGCTCCGATCCTGAGTGGATCGCGCCACGCCTGATGCCCGGGGAGACAGTCACTCTCACCGGCGAGCAGTTGCCGGCCAACTGGACGGCCGGCGTGGCGGTACGCCTGGACGACCAGACCGGCGGTGGTGTGCTGGCGCTGGGCAGCGTCGGAGAGCCGGGCTGGGCGGCGCGCAACCTGCCGTGGGGACGCTCGTGGTCGGTGCCGGAGACGGACCGACCAGGACTGATCGCACTGACCTCCGCGGTCGGTAGCGCCGTGCGGGTCGGCCAGACGCTGTCCGCGCTGACTGCGGAGACCGCCAAACTGCAGGCCGTCGTCGATCACGCCACCGACGGCATCTGCGTCGTCGACAGCCGTGGGCAGATCCTGCTGTGGAGCCCGGCCGCAGAACGCATCACCGGGGTGCGCGAGCCATCGTCGGGCCCGGACCTGCCGGACATCGCCGCACGCATCGTCGCCGTTCCGGCCGACGCGCAGGGCCACGAGTTGGAGTTCGAGCGGGCCGACGGGCAGGATCTTTCGCTACACGTCACCAGGGTGGACGTGCCCGGTGCGGCGGCGACCAGTGTGATCACCCTTCGCGACATGACCCGCGAGCGGCGGGCGGAGCGGATGAAGGCCGACTTCATCGCAACCGTCTCCCACGAGTTGCGCACCCCGATCACCCCGATCAAGGGGTACGCGGACCTCCTGCGCCGCCGTTGGGACCGGATGTCCGAGGAGAAGCGGACCAAAGTGCTGGACACGATCGAGGAACGCGCGAACCACCTGACCCGACTGGTGG